>NZ_CAMXWW010000006.1:0-125644 GCF_947252745.1 uncultured Lawsonella sp.
TCTTCCCACTATCAATGGAACGGGAGTCGACAACACGGGACTGCGGCGAATGACAGAACGGACAGCGCATTGCAGCTCTACCTCTCACATACCCGAACAGCGAATGTGTGGACGCTACTACGGCTTTCTTTAGAGCGCCCAGTGTCATTATTGTAAGCCTCTAGATCAATATATTGAGTCACAGACCCGCCGGAACCACTAGAACTTGTCCTGGTAGGAGTGCAGTCGACTGAAGTTCATTAAGGTCACGGATTCGATCGATGACAGCAGCAGTATCTGTCTGAGGAGCGTAGTGGGAAGCTATGCTTCCCAGGGTATCTCCGGTTCGCACACTGATGGTCGTGAGAGACGTCGGGATAGATGCCGCCGGATCACCCACTAATTGGGCAATAGTAAAAGCAAGTACCCCAAGGGTCACCATCAATAGGACAATAATAGCCGCCTGTCCCCAAGCCGGATTGTGCAGCGCGCCGCGAGTAGAACTCTGAGCTTCCGAGGACGACGATACTGCGGAGTTATCCAGAGGAGAAACCACACCTGCTCGAGAACGAGCTGTGCGAACACGTCGCGGACGCTCATAAACAAATGATCCACGACCAGCCCGTTGCCGCAATGAGGGGGCCTGTACGCGCGTCTGAGAAGCAACCACAGAGGAGGGGCTCGCGAAAGCGCCCGCTCGAAGTGGAATGCCACGACCACGGCGAGTGGAGACGCCACAACTCCTCCCCCTATCGAACACATTATCTAGTGTTAATGAATGGATCACATTTTCAGATCCAGTAGGACACAGTGCTGAAGTACCACCCAAGGAAGACATCGTCACCATTTCTATGACCTCTTTCCTCTCGTCGTTGCTGGCTATACAAGTAGTGTACATCATTTTCGAACATGTGTACGAACTATCATGGGGACATCATTGTCTTACCAAATCCCTGTAACAAAAAATCAAAACATTCAACATTCGTACAAATGTTTGATTTTGATAGATGTCGCCCGTAACCTGAAAGTAAGCCACTTTGACCAGCAGAGGAGTCAGTTATGGCAGCCGCATCCCGCAGACGTCCGAACTATCACGATCTGACAGACCGTCAACGACGCATCTACGACTTCATTAAAGATGCCAATGACTTACGCGGCTATCCCCCCACTATTCGCGAGATCTGCGACGCGACTGGACTCAACTCCACCTCATCGGTCTCTTACCAACTGGACAACTTGGAAAACTTCGGCTTCATTAAGCGCTTCCCCAATCAACCTCGGGCAATGCAGGTAGTAGACGTAGAACGCCTGCCACAGGAACCGACAGCTAGCTCCACGTTCACCGATACCAGTGGTGACGACACTGCCGCTTTTGTCCCTCTAGTGGGTCGTATCGCGGCAGGCACTCCAATCCTGGCGGAAGAGAATATTGAAGATGTCATGCCCCTCCCCCGCGATGTGGTGGGTTACGGCGATCTCTTCATGCTGCAGGTAGTGGGTGAATCAATGATTAACGCGTCGATCTGTGACGGCGACTGGGTCATCGTGCGTTCCCAAAATGTCGCAGACAACGGCGACATCGTTGCAGCCCTCATCGACGAAGAGGCGACAGTAAAGACTTTTCTCCACAATGACTCGGGGGTGTGGCTGATGCCGCAAAATCCGGTTTTTGATCCTATCCCCGGCGAACATGCCCGCATCATGGGTAAAGTCGTCGCAGTACTCCGCAAGGTCTAACAGGACCCTGGCGATCGCCCCCCCCGAACGGCGAAATCAGGCAAACTATCCTGTCATCTCCGCTGGGAGTTCACCGACAGCCCCTTCGTCCTCTTTAAGCTGCGCGAAGAAGTCCGCGGCAATACGGCGAGCATGGTGCGCACCTTCAGCTTTAAGAACTTCCTGAGCCAATTCCTGGTAATGGTGCATATCCCACTTTTCAAGGACGACACCCACCTCAGGTACGGCACTGGGAACCATAGAGAGAGCATCAACTCCCATCCCCACGAAAACCTGTGCTAGATAGGGATCGCTGGCTGATTCACCACAAATAGAGACGGTTTTACCGCACTTCTTAGCCGCTTCAATGACACTATTGATCAGCCGCAAACCTGCTGGCTGCCACGGATCTGTAAGCTCAAAAAGATCAGCAGAAAGACGATCTGCCGCCATGGTGTACTGAATCAAGTCGTTCGTACCAATGGAGCAGAAATCTACCTCCCGCATAAACATCTCAGCCATAATCGCGGTCGCTGGAACTTCCACGACAATACCCGGAACAAGGCCACGCTCGCGTACCATCGCTGCAAAACGCCGCGCTTCAGACACTCGTGAAATCATAGGAGCCATCACTCGTGGTGCAGTATCCGACGGCAAGCCTGCCTGGCGCGCACCCTCTGCAATCGCATCAAGTTGGCGAATGAGAAGATCCTCATTCTGCAGTCCAATGCGGACTCCTCGCATTCCGAGGGCAGGATTCTCTTCCCGTCCGGTATGTGCAAACTTCAGGGGCTTGTCAGATCCAGAATCCAAGGTGCGTATAGCCACACGATTTCCGAATGCACGGAAGACCTTCTCGTAAATACCGGCCTGCTCGTCAACACTAGGTTCAACACTTCGGTTGATAAAACAGAGCTCAGTACGGAAAAGCCCTACGCCATCAACCATGGCATGGCAGGCCTCTTCGATAGTGTTCTCATCTTGCACGTTGGCGAGCAGCGAAACTGGCACTTTGTCGCGAGTCTGTGCAGGACCCGACCATGTTTCTACTTGTTCACGATGACGCTCATCAGAAGCAAGACGCTGGGCAACGACGGAGGTCGGAGGGTTGGCAATCACCAAACCGCGTACACCATCCAGCAGCGCACTCGTCCCCTCTGACAGAACTGTCAGGTCCATCACGCCGGTGACGTACGGGATACCCAACTGACGAGCGACAATAGCGATATGCCCAGTAAGACCACCACGAATCGTCGCAATGGCACCAATAGAATTCGGGTCGATTGCCGCAATGTCAGCAGGTGCAAGTTCATCTGCAACGAGAATAGAAGAGGAAGTCAGCTTGGGAAGACTTGGTTCGTCAATCCCCTGTAAACGTCGCGCGATGCGATCACGAATATCTCGGAGATCTGCCGTTCGCTCTGCAGCAAACCCGCCGCGCCGTTCCAGAAGCTCGATGAAACGGCTAATTTGATGACCGGTAGCTGCCTCCGCAGTCATACCAGCGGTAATATCCCGCTCTGCCGGTCCGACCCAACCGCGATCAGTGACCAGATAGACGCTCGATCGGATGACGTCGGCGGTAACCCCCGTCAGTCGATCTGCTTGCTCACGTAGTCCTGTTGCAACATCATCGAGGGCGTCATGAAACCGCTCAAGCTCTGCAGGGCGATCAGCAACCTTTACTCGGTAACCACGCCGGGGAAGCTCTGGCCCTCGCCGGAACCACGCGATGGACCCATTAACGACACCAGGTACTACGGCAATACCTTGTAGTACTCTGCTCTGGTCGTTGGTTGGTCCGGCGTTGTTCATATACACCTTCATCGCGCTAACTCCCCACTGATTCCGGGGAAACTCCTCCCAACTCGATACGAGAAGGGGCCTGATGCTGGGCGGATGTTTTACACCCCTAAATATGCCCAATCGTTGCTACCCGGTCAAATTGTAGCCTTAGCCGCAACTGTGATTTTTTTCAATAGCAATTGCAACAGTTGCTGCAACCTCTTTTTCCGACGAGCACAGCACGATTCAGTAAGATAATTGAGGGGATATCTGGTGATATTCACCACGAGCGAATCCTTCCCTCCCTTCCCTCACTTCCCTTGTAGAGGCGGGCAAAGGTCTTCCTCGCAAGTGGCATAACCGGTAGGCCGCCTCCCTAGTCGCTGCTACCCCACATTCCATGACCCCGTAGGTAGTACGCTCGACACGCCGATACCGCACGCATAGACAACTCAGACAGAAAGGCTTGAGACAACCCTATGGCGCCCAGCTTCCTCACCATTCTGTCGGCGGATGCCGTCCTCCTTGACGTTGATCTCGGAGCAACAAAAAGTGATGTCATCATCGCTCTTGCTCAGCGTGTCGAAGACATCGGCCGATCCGGTGACGCACGCCAGCTTGCACAGGATCTTCAAGCCCGGGAAAACCAGTCTGCCACGGGGCTCCCGGGTGGCATAGCAATTCCCCATTGCCGAACGGAAGCTATCGCTTTCCCCACCATTGTCTTTGCACGCCTGTCCCATCCTGTCGATTTCGGTGCCACTGACGGATCAGCGGATCTCATCTTCATGTTGGCAACGCCGCTCGACGGCCTCATCAGCCACACCAAACTCCTCTCCCGCCTGGCGCGGGCTCTGGTTCATGATGAAGTGTTGACACAACTGCGTACAGCAGAAGAACCTGCAGATGTCTTCCAGCTTCTTAACGGTCCTTTAGGCAACTCTGGGCCGCTCCTTCCGCCTGCCCCCGCACGTAATCATAAAATCAAGCTGCTCGCTGTCACCGGCTGCCCCACCGGAATCGCCCATACCTATATGTCGGCGGAAGCACTTGAGCTAGCCGTTCAATCTCACTTCCCCGATGTCGAGCTGTCCGTGGAGACACAAGGGGCAGGCGACGATACACAACTTACAAGCCGGCAAATCGACAACGCCGACGTCGTTATTTTTGCGTCCGATGTAGCCATCCGTGGTCGGGATAGGTTTGTCAACCTTCCTTCCATTTCCGTCGGTGTTCGACAAGCTCTCAACTCACCCAATACCGTCATCCAGCAAGCAGTAGAGCTTGCCCGTCTCTCCCGCGGCGAAGCGGGTTTCGACAGTGGGAGCGCCCATCGCAACCGCCCTCACCGCACCCGCAGCACATTTATCAAGAGCATCCCTGCATCTTTGCGAGGAAAACTCTCGGGAATAGGACAAGCGGTGATGACAGGGGTCAGCTACATGATCCCCTTCATCGCGGCCGGAGGCCTCCTCATCGCTTTGGGGTTTCTCATTGGGGGCTATGAAGTAGGTGGAGTGGCTCGGCAAGTGCTCACCCACTACTCCCTAAATGATCTTCCGCCACAGGTGAACTACTTTGTGGGAGACCGCCATGGTGTGCAGCTCACCACAAGTAGAAGCGGCTTAGCCCTCTACATAGGATCAGTGTTTTATGCCTTAGGCCAGACAGCGATGAGTTTTATCATCCCAGTCCTCTCCGGATATATTGCCTATGGGCTTGGTGGGCGCCCAGCAATTGCACCAGGCTTTGTCGGGGGTGCAGTGTCTGTACTCCTTGGAGCCGGTTTCCTGGGTGGAATTGTGACTGGCCTCCTCGCCGGACTGGTCGTTCTGTTATTCCGACTTATCCCCGTCCCACAGTGGCTAGAAACACTCATGCCGGTCGTGATTCTGCCGCTCCTCGGCAGCCTTATTGTGGGATCTCTGATGGTATTTGGCCTAGGCAAACCCCTGGCCTGGGCCATGAGTGGGCTTCAAACGTGGCTTGCTGAGATGAGCGATACTTCAGCAGTTCTGCTAGGTGTCCTGCTGGGCGTAATGATGTGCTCCGACCTAGGTGGACCAATCAACAAATCTGCTTACCTTTTCGCCACGGCAGGTTTAGCAGCACAATCAGGGGCAGCATTTTCCGTCATGGCAGCGACAATGGCTGCCGGCATGGTACCTCCGCTGGGTCTCGCTCTTGCGACGGTCATCCGCAAAAATCTTTTCACTGCCAATGAACAGCAGAACGGGAAAGCGGCCTGGCTACTTGGTTTTTCTTTCGTGACGGAAGGCGCTGTGCCTTTCGCTGCATCCGATCCACTCCGTGTGCTCCCCGCCACTACGCTAGGCGGGGCAGTTGCTGGTGGCCTTTCTATGGCTCTCCATGTTGGGAGTAGAGCTCCACATGGAGGGATCTTCGTCCTCTTTGCAATGGACAACCCATTAGGGTTCCTTGCCGCCGTAGCAGCTGGCACGGTGACGACTGCAATCGTCGTCATCTTCCTGAAAGCGGTGGTAAGGAGGAAGAATGCTGGCCACAAAACCGCAGCGGCCGCTGCATGAGTCGGTTGACAGGACATCCGCGGGGGTGAAGTCGGCTGCTCCGTTCACCGTTTTTCGCCGTTGCCGCTGCGTAAACTAGAATCATTGCAAGAAGCTTCACAGAGACCTGAGGAATTATGACTGCGAAAGATGTTGTTGTTGGCTCCGCCATTGGCCTTCACGCGCGCCCAGCCGGCATTATCTCCGATGCTGCTGCCAAATTTGATGAAGAAATCACCATCGCAGTTGACGGCGAAGAACCGGTGAATGCCACTTCCGCCCTGCTCATCATGAGCCTTGGTGTGGAACATGGCCAAACTGTCACCATTGAATCGGAGAATGTCGCCGCTGTGGACTCCATCGCCGACTTGGTTGCGAAGGACCTAGACGCGGAATAATTCAAGCTGTTGTGCTAGCGCGCGCGGAACACGGGCTTCGATGGTCGTCCCATCGGGCCCGTGTTCTTCATTGAGCACCCGTCCATGCTCGTACAACCGGGAGACGAGCTCTCCATGATCATAGGGAATAAGTGCGTGAACGGTAGTTTCTCGTTCGTCTAGTAGCCGGGAGAGGGCCGCGAGGAAACCATCCATCCCCTCCCCTGTGTGTGCCGATACAAAAACAGCATCCGGGATTTCACTCCGCAATTGCGCTAATGTTAGAGGATCAGCTGCATCGCATTTATTGATCACGATGACGGTCGGTGGCAGATCGATCCCATATTCGGCAACAACATCCGCCAACACATCGTTAACCGATTCGATCTGTTGCAGAGGGAAACCGTCAGAGCCGTCGACAACATGCACAATAATGTCAGCGTCAGCTACTTCTTCCAGCGTCGAGCGAAATGCTTCGACGAGTTGGGTGGGAAGGTAGCGAACGAATCCTACGGTATCAGTCAAGATAACAGAGTGACCGTCGGGGAGCTCCGCACGGCGAGTCGTGGGATCCAACGTCGCAAAGAGCGCATCTTGGACGAGCACACCAGCGCCTGTAATCCGGTTCAGCAAGCTAGATTTCCCCGCATTGGTATATCCCACAATCACAATGGATGGAGTATCCCCTGCACGCCGCCGTTGTCGCTTAGTTTGCCGGGACAATTTCATCTCCGCCAGCTCACGCCGTAGTTTGGCCATACGATGCCGAATACGACGGCGATCAGTTTCGATCTTGGTTTCACCTGGACCACGCAGACCGACACCGCCATTAGAACCAGCGCGACCGCCTGCCTGCCGCGACAGAGTATCACCCCAGCCTCGCAGGCGCGGCAACATGTAGTCCATCTGTGCCAGTGTGACCTGTGCTTTACCCTCCGAGGAGGAGGCATGTTGTGCAAAGATGTCCAAGATAAGCGCGGTGCGGTCAATCACTTTGACGTTAATGGCTTTTTCTAGCGCAATGAGTTGACCTGCAGAGAGTTCACCGTCACAGATGACGGTATCCGCGCCGAGAGACTCCACCACCTGCTTTACTTCGCGCACTTTCCCAGATCCAATGTAGGTAGCGGGATCCGGCTTGTCACGCCGCTGAATCAACACGTCAAGTACCGCAGCTCCAGCAGTCTCGGCAAGTGCCGCTAGCTCAGCCATAGCTGCTTCGGCCTGTGCGACTGACCCTTGGGTCCAGACACCGAACAAGACAACTTTCTCTAGACGAAGTTCTCGATACTCAGCATCGGTGATGTCTTGGAGTTCGGTGGAAAGACCCACCACATGGTGTAAGGAGGATCGCTCCTCCAATTCCATTTCACCGCGGGTTGGTTCATGCATAGGGCTCGAAGTACTCTCCTTCAGCAACGATGACAGAGGGGCCACGGAGGAAACTCGTCTCCGGGGTAAATCTCACCTGGAGCTCACCACCGGGAACAGAAATAGTGACTATGCCATTTTCAATACCGGCATCAGCGAGTGCAACGAAGGCACTGGCGACAGTGCCAGTACCGCACGATTGAGTCTCTCCCACACCACGTTCATATACCCGCATGGAGGTGCGTCCCTCTCTCAGCGGGGTAAGAATCTCCAGGTTGGAACCCGCCGGAAAGAACTCTGTATCGAACTCTGGTGGCTGACGGAAATCCATTGCTGCCAGTTGTTCCGCGTTGAGGTTCGGTAGGACGCACGCGAGATGCGGGTTACCAACGGACAGTGCAAGTCCGGCGACATGCTGACCGGCGAACTCTGCCGAGGAGATTCCCATCAGCTCGACCTCCCCCATCGCGATCTCTACATCTGCCCAGGTACCGTCATCCGCATAATCGTGGATGCGAAACTCTTTCCTCCCCGCCCGAGTTCCGAATGCTCCCTGTTCAGTATCTGCTGGCAAAAAACCGCGGGCAACAAGTACGTGTGCACAGACACGAGCACCATTCCCACACATCTCAGCGATACTGCCGTCAGCGTTCCGGTAGTCCATGAACCACTCATCAGGGTGAACCCCGGAGGGTAATGCAGTGAGTTCTCCCGCAACAAGCAAATCTTTAGCACGACTCAAACGAATGACGCCATCGGCACCAATACCGGCACGCCGATCGCACAACTGAGCAACGTAGGGGGCGCTGAGGCGCACTGCACACTCTGGATCGGGGAGAACAACAAAGTCATTCTGCGTTCCGTGAGCTTTAAGAAAGATCATGCAGACAGCCTACTAGCAGAGCATATTGTTTGCCGCCTCCTGGAGAACGGCGACAGCAGCGTTGCGTTTTTCTACGGTGAAGCGGGCTTCGGGCCCAGAGACGGAAAGCGCAATCGGAGTGGAACCAACGACGCGGGCTACTGCGACGCACCGTACACCGGCCTCTTTTTCCTGTTCATCCGTGGCATAGCCTGCCTCACGGACAATACGGATATGCTCGAGAAACTCTTCGGGGTCGGTGATGGTGTGCTCGGTATCAGGGCGCATACCTTGCGTCTCCAACATTCTTATAATGGTGACGTCATCTAGGCAGGCGACGAGTGCTTTACCCACGGCAGTGCTGTGTACACCAACCCGCCGACCTACTTCAGTGAACATGCGCATCATATGGGGTGAGGGAACACCTGTCATGTAGACCGCCTGGTTACCATCGAGCATTGCCATATTGGCGGTTTCACCGGTGTAGTCAACGAGGCGTTGCAGAGTGGGCTTAACCCAGTCACCCACCAGCCGGCCGGCGCTTTCCCCCAAACGTACGAGCCGGACGCCGAGTGCATAGTGGCGATTGGCTTCTTGCCGAACGTAGCCGGCATCACGCATGGTTCCGATGAGCCGATGAATAGTGGCGACGGGAAGGTTCGTGTGGGCGACGAGATCGGAGAGAGAAGCCATCCCTCCCAGATCAGCCAACGCATCAAGCAATTGGAGAGAACGGTCCACAGATTGAACGTGTCCTCGCTTCGAGTCATCACCGCTAAACCGGAAGACTGACTCATCAACCATTGCCTATTGTCCTTATCGTGTGAAAAAGCCTACAAGTGGTGTTCCCGACAACTACGGTGTCTCCCGTAGTGCTGGAAGGGCGTTATAAACTTCGTCAGCAAGAGAATCCGTCGATGCTGTACACCAGTTTATCCTCTCGTCCCGTTTAAACCAGGACCGCTGGCGACGAACATAGCGCCGAGTTGCCACAAAGGTACTTTCCACTGCTTCTTCCACGGAAAGACGATGGTCAATGACGTCTAAGGCTTGACTATATCCAATGGCACGAGCGGCAGTTACACCTTCGCGGAGGCCCTCGTCACAGAGCGCCCGCGCTTCCTCCACCAAACCATCTGCAAACATTTGCTGAGTCCGCCGTAGAAGAAGAGGATCGAGCCAGTCAACATCGACAGCTAGACCAATCATGTGAGTTCCCCATCGGGGAGACTCCCCTCGTTGAGGTTGAGAGGCGGTGAAAGGCTGGCCAGTAAGATCCATGACCTCCAGAGCGCGCACCGTGCGACGTGGGTCTGATGGGAGGATCGTCCGGGCGGCTACTGGGTCCCGTTGAGCCAATTCTCGATGCAAATCCGCGACGCCTCGCTCTGCCAGTTGGGCTTCCCAATAAGCACGCACCGCTGGATCAGTCGGAGGAAAGCGCCAGTCGTCGAGCAAGGACTGGATATACAGCATTGACCCTCCCACAATAATGGGGATGATCCCAGTACTGCGGAGGCGTTCGATGTCTGCTCGAGCCGCCTCTTGATAGCGGGCGACGGTGGCAGTGTCCGTCACCTCCAGCACATCAATCTGGTGGTGTGCAATACCTCGGCGTTCCGCCACGGGTGTCTTGGCGGTTCCAATATCCATGCCGCGGTACTGCTGCATGGCATCACAGTTCACAATTTCGCCATCTAGGCGCTCCGCAAGGGCAAGACCTAGTGCTGACTTACCGGATCCAGTAGGACCGATAACGGCAACCGGAGTAGGTGGAGGCGTTGGCATCGAGAGGGTTTCTTTCGTCGGTGGGGTCTATTGTAGTCATCTTCCCACATCTCGAAATTCTTGCGGTTTTTAGGCAAAAATGGGGTGTAACTCGTTACCCTGAAGATACGCACCTTCTTGTGGAGAATGTGCTGCACTTTAACTTTGGCAGCCGTGCCGCGCGGCAGAGATGAGGCAGAAATGTCCGATACCACACCGTCCCCTACCCCTTCAGCTCCCGTCCCCCCTACCTCTGGTACCCCTGCTGTAGGTCCGAGCCCTGCACAATTACGTCGCCGCACCTCCGTGGTAGCTCCCCCACGTTCACAGCCGGAAAAATGGGGTCGCGTTGACGAGGATGGTTCTGCATGGGTGAAGACGGCCGACGGAGAGCGCCTCATCGGAACATGGCAGGCGGGTGCCCCAGAGGAAGGGCTTGCCCATTTCGGCCGCCGTTATGACGACCTCGTTACTGAAGTTTCTCTGCTTGAGCGGCGTCTTGAGAGCCATCCGGCGGAAGCTGCCACGACGCGCAAGCACGCAGAAGATTTGAAGGAATCTCTAGCTACTGCTGCAGTTATTGGTGATCTTGCGGCGCTAGATGAGCGGCTGCAAGAAGTCGTGGAAAAGTCCTTTACTGCAGAAGAGAAGGCAAAGGAACTTCGCCAGCAGCGTCGCGATGCCGCGATTGCAAGGAAGACAAAGCTTGTCGAAGAAGCTGAAGCAATTGGTGCATCTGCCACATCATGGAAGCAATCGGGTGACCGTTTGCGGGACATCTTGGAAGAATGGAAGACCATTCACGGCATTGATCGGAAAACGGACGATGCATTGTGGAAGAGGTTCTCTCGTGCCCGGGAGAGTTTCAACCGGCGTCGCGGTTCTCACTTTGCGGAACTCGACCGCGTTCGCGCAGCAGCTGCGCGACGTAAAGAAGAGCTTGTCTCCGCGGCAGAAGCACTTCAAGATTCTGAGGAGTGGAATGACACCGCTGCCGAGTACCGCCATTTGATGTCAGAATGGAAGAAGGCAGGTCGCGCGCAGAAGGACGTCGATGATTCCTTGTGGGCACGCTTCAAGAAGGCTCAGGATAACTTCTTTGATCGGCGTAAGGCTGTGCTGGATGAGCGAGACTCGGAGTTTGCGGCCAACGGCGCCGCTAAGAGTGCCCTCCTCGAGGAGTATTCACCACGTATTAATGGTGCGGGGGACCATGCTGAAGCTCGCTCGCTTTTGAGCGAGCTAGCTAGCAAATGGGAGCAGATTGGACGTGTTCCCCGCGCCGACATGCGGGCTCTCGACGATGCATTGCGGAGCCTTGAACGCCATGTTGCTGAGATGGAAAAGGCTGAGTGGCAACGGACAGATCCGGAAGTACAGGCGCGCGCTCAACAGTTCTGGAACCGTGTCAAGGACTTTGAGGCTCAAGCGGAAAAGGCAGAAAAATCTGGCCGAACGGAGGATGCAGAAAAGGCTCGCGCACAGGCTGCCCAGTGGACGGAGTGGGCGAAGGCCGCAGAGGACTCGCTCAACGGACGGTAATGGCATCAGACCGTTGTCACCACGTATCAGTAGCTGGAGAAAGCTCGCCTACTATGCTTCTGCAGTGCGGAACGTGGGTATTCCCAACCCTGTGCCTACCGGCTTTACTTGGGGCTGAATCCCGGCCTCGTAGTTATCTCCAGCCTTGGTATGCCGAACAGAAAGGATACCGTCATCGGCGAGAAGGTGATGTGGAGCCGCATCGGTGATGGTGACGCTGACCATATCACCAGGGCGGACTGTTTCAGCACTATGATCGGTGAAGTGAACGAGCCTGCCGCAGCGAGTACGTCCGCTGCGACGCTGAGTGGCGTTGTTCTTCCGGCCGTCGTGTGCGGTGACAAGCAATTCCTGGGTTGTACCGACAAGCTTCTGGTTTTCTTCTAAGGTGATGCGCTCCTGCAGCGCTACCAACCGGTCGTAGCGTTCTTGGACTACCTCCGCCGGTACTTGATTACCCATTTCTGCTGCTGGGGTACCGGGGCGAGGTGAGTATTGGAACGTGAATGCACTGCTGAAGCGAACGCGTTCAACAACATCGAGGGTTTCTTGGAAGTCTTCTTCTGTCTCTCCGGGGAATCCGACAATGATATCCGTCGTGATGGCGGCGTTGGGGAGATGGTCCCGAACATTTTCAACAATGCTCAGGAACCTCTTTTGTCGATAAGAGCGACGCATCGCACGCAAAATGCGGTCTGAACCAGATTGCAGTGGCATATGAAGTTGTGGGCACACCACAGGAACTTCCGCCATTGCGAGCACGACATCTTCGGTGAATTCTGCCGGATGGGGTGAGGTGAACTTCAGACGCTCCAGCCCCGGGATCTCTCCACAAGCTCGCAATAGTTCAGAAAAGGCTTGACGATTCCGCGGGCGTTTCGGGTCAGCAAAGCTCATTCCGTAGGAGTTGACGTTTTGTCCGAGCAGGGTGATTTCCTGGATGCCCTCATCAACGAGGCTCTGGACTTCCGCAACGATATCTGTTGGCGGGCGATCGACCTCCTTACCGCGAAGTGAAGGGACGATACAGTATGTGCACGTGTTATTACACCCCACAGAGATTGACACCCAGGCAGCATAGGAGGATTCTCGCTTCGCAGGGAGGGCCGAAGGAAATTCTTTAAGTGACTCATAAATCTCGACCTGTGCTTCCTGATTATGGCGAGCACGGCGTAAGAGTACGGGAAGCGAACCAAGGTTATGCGTTCCGAAGACAACATCTACCCATGGCGCTCTGGCAAGGACGTCATCTTTGTCTTTTTGGGCAAGACAGCCGCCGACAGCGAATTGTAGGCGGGGATTATCGTCTTTCAAGGGGCGGAGGAGGCCCAGCGTTCCGTAGAGGCGGTTAGCTGCGTTTTCGCGCACAGCACAGGTATTGAACACGATGAGATCTGGTGTTCCTTCGCCGTCAAAGCTTGTGTAGCCATCTGCTTCGAGAACTCCGGCGATCCGTTCAGAATCGTGGACATTCATCTGGCACCCAAAGGTGCGGATCTCGTATTGCCTGCGCTCCACTGCGTTCCCCTCCTGTCTGGATGCTGTTTGCATGGGCAGGTCTCCCAGTTTACCCGAGCTGGGGAACTTCTCTTATTTCAAGAACGAGTTGGCGCGATGCTCGGTTAAGGTATCTTGGGTGACACGCTGTGCCAATTCACTGGAAAACCCCCGCCGGGCCAGCATGTTGTAAAGACGGCGCTGTTGTTTGCGGTAGATCTCACGGTCGCTGAGGCTATCCGGATCGATCGCTCGTAGTTTTCGGGAGAGAAGCCTCCGTGCACTATCCTCCTCCAGTTCTGAGGGAAGGCTCTCGAGTGCCGCGTCAATAATGGTAGAGGGGATCCCTTTGTGACGTAGTTCTTGACGGAGGACACTTTTCCCACGTGCACTGTGTTGAGCGCGTGAGGTAACCCATTCACGTGCGAATCGCTCATCATCGAGCAGCTTGATTTCGCTAAAACGTACGACGAGGTCGTCCACAATTTCTGTAGGAAAACCTTTATCTCGGAGGCGATCGGCAAGCTCCCTGCTACTCCGTTCACGGACAGAAAGGAGCCGCAGCGCAGCCTCTCTAGCGCGATCAGGAAGATCGTCGGTGAGCTCGTCTCCACCATGAGACGATGAGGACAGCACACTCTCGGTTGCCTCCCGAAGAGCGTGGAGGGTGTGCTGCCGATGGTCGTAATTTATCGTCAAGGTTTAGAAATCCACTGAACCATCATCGGTAATAGCTGCCTCATCATCGGGTTCATTGGCGTAAGCACCGATCTTAAGTTTGCGGAGAATCTTTTCTTCGATCTCATCGCAGAGGGCAGGATTCTCCCGAAGATTGGCACGTACCTTTTCTTTTCCTTGTCCTAGTTGATCGCCTTCGTAGGTGTACCAGGATCCGGATTTGCGAATAAACCCTTGTTCGACGCCCATATCGATAATGGAGCCTTCGCGAGAAATACCTTGCCCATAAAGAAGGTCAAATTCTGCTTGTTTAAAGGGTGGCGCAACCTTGTTCTTAACCACTTTCACACGAGTTCGGTTGCCGACAGGCTCTGTACCATCTTTCAGAGTCTCAATACGACGCACATCCAGACGTACCGATGAGTAGAACTTGAGGGCTTTACCACCCGTGGTTGTTTCGGGGGATCCGAACATCACACCGATCTTCTCACGGAGCTGATTGATGAAGATGGCGGTAGTGCCAGAGGCGGAGAGCCCGCCAGTCATTTTACGAAGTGCTTGGCTCATCAATCGCGCCTGCAGGCCAACGTGGCTATCGCCCATCTCGCCTTCAATTTCGGCACGTGGTACCAGCGCGGCAACAGAGTCAATCACGATGATGTCGATGGCTCCCGAGCGAACGAGCATATCGGCAATTTCGAGTGCTTGTTCTCCTGTGTCAGGCTGCGAAACGAGCAACGCATCGGTATCCACACCAAGTGCGCGCGCATACTCGGGGTCGAGAGCATGTTCGGCATCGATGAAGGCGGCAATTCCGCCCGCCTTTTGGGCGTTTGCTACTGCATGAAGGGCGACCGTCGTCTTACCTGATGACTCCGGACCATAAATTTCTATCACTCGACCACGTGGCAAACCACCGACACCGAGAGCAATGTCCAGGGCGATTGAACCGGTAGGAATAGCCGCAACTGCTTGATGCTGCTCATCGCCCAAGCGCATCACCGATCCCTTACCGTACTGCTTATCGATCTGTGCCAGGGCATGCTCCAAGGCCTTAGAACGGTCGGGAATTTTTCCAGCGGCCATGAGTGGTTTCTCCTTTGCAGTGTCGTTCGCTGTTGTTACTGCCCACTATAAAGAGACCTAGTAACAAAAGTTCGATTATCCACAGTCTAATAGAACACAGTTTCGAATTTCTACTTTAATGATCGTGCCATGCAGGGTTCTCAGCACTATTAATCCACCATGTCGCCCGCACCGATGTCCGGTCCCCATTGTCTTTCCGCCGGAACTTGCTGATGCCGACAGAGTGCGAGCCACACTTCTCGAATGTCATAGCCGGCATCTAGTGCTTCCTGGGGAGTTTTTCCATCAAGATCACTCAATACCGTGTCATTAAGGAGGCTATCCCCCACCATCTCTCCAAATTCTCGGTGGAGTGCTACCTGGAATTCTGTCATTCGCACACGCTAAGCCTAGCGAGGTTTACGCTTTGTGACATATGGTCTACTCAGAACATCATTGAACACTGTCTACTAAATCTCATCTTATGTCTACTTCCCACTCTTCCTCCCCCGCCAGAGACGTAGCGTACATTGCTGTTTTCGCTGCGGTGACAATTGTGCTGGGTTTCATTCCTCCATTACCCGCTGGCCCACTTGGCGTCCCCATCCTAGTGCAGAATCTCGGCATCATTCTTATGGGAATGGTCCTAGGACCACGACGAGGTGCGCTAGCCGCACTGCTCTTCATCGCACTCGCCTGCACCGGCCTCCCCATTCTGGCGGGAGGACGCTCAGGTCTCGTTGCACTCGCCTCCCCCACGGCTGGGTTCTTCCTGGGATATCTCCCAGCCGCTGCGGTCATCGGACTCATCACACAGTGGCGCACGGGGAGAAATGTAGGCATCAATATTCTTGCTGGTCTCCTCGGTGGCATCGTCATCAACTATGCCTTTGGTATCGCTGGAATGATGGTTATTGGCCGTATTTCCTTCACTGCCGCTGTCGTCACCTTGCCGGCCTATCTCCCCGGAGACCTCCTCAAGATCGTTGTAGCAGCGGCGGTTACTGCCGCACAGCTGAAAGCCCTTCCCCATATTCGGCCTCTGCCTGGTGAAGAGAAGCGGGCTTTGGACACGCTCAAACAGCTAGACGCAGAAATGCCGGTTCAACCACGACGAGAGAAAGACACTACACCCACTTGGGATAGTGCTCCCGGAGACGAGCAACAATCATGATTGAACTACAGGACGTTTCCCACGCATTCGAGGATACTGTTGTCCTTCGCCACATCTCTGCAGTTCTCACAGAACAACGCATCGGTATTACCGGCCCCAATGGATCGGGTAAATCAACGTTTATTCGAATGTTAAATGGACTCATCATTCCCACCCGCGGTGAGGTGATTGTCAACGGTCTTAGCACTCGGAATGCGCGTGCCAAGATCCGCCAGCATACTGGCTTCATTTTTTCCGATCCGCGTACACAAATCCTCATGCCCACCCTCATCGAAGATGTTGAGTTCTCCCTGCGGTCTCGCGTTAAAGATAAACAAACGAGGCGGCAACAGGCGCTCCGTCATCTCACGGATTTTGGATTAGCGGACCGGGCGGGCTCCTCGCCACATGAACTATCCGGTGGGCAGCAACAGCTCCTTGCCATAGCCTCCATCATGGCTATCGACCCCCAACTCGTGCTTGCCGATGAACCTACCGCACTGTTGGATAGGCGCAATACGCGCCATCTTCTAACCGTGTTCCATGAAATGGATGCACAGATTGTCGTCGTATCCCACGATTTTTCCGTTCTCGAACAGATGGATCGCGTGCTGGTATTAAACAACGGCAGCATTCTCGCAGACGACAGTCCCTCACAAGCATTAGCGGCTTATGACGCATTCTTAGACAACTAGCAGGCGCGCACGATGGCTATTAGAACACTTGGGGTGTACTACCCGGGAACATCGTTCCTCCACCGTCTACCCGCTGCCGCTAAGCTTGTGGGATTAGTGCTCTGGGTGGTTGCTGTCGCGGCCGGCTGCCGCCAGGTTTCTTGGGTAGCCGTACCACTCGTACTGGTAGGCATACTTCTTGCTGTGGTGCATGCTCCGGTTCGCATCATTTGGACGCAGATATGGCCAACTCTTCCCCTTCTCGTCCTCATCGGTCTCTATCAGTGGTGGGCGGTCGATTGGCAAGAAGCGCTTCGCATTACCGGCATAATCCTCTGCTGTATTCTTGCGGCTATTAGCATCACTCTCACCACGCGCGTGACAGAGATGATCGACGGCTACGCTATCCTACTCCGTCCACTTCATTGTCTAGGGGCGCCTACTGACCGCATTGCTTTGGCCTTCGCTCTCACTCTGCAGACTATTCCAGCCATCTCTGCGATGGTGAATGAGGTCCGAGAGTCTCTGTGGTCCCGGGGTGCTACACGTTCTCTTCGTGCTCTTACCACTCCTCTACTTTCCCGGATCCTGCACTATGCTGACGAAGTTGCAGATGCGTTAGTGGCCCGGGGAATCGATGATTCACCGGACCACTAACGGGGAGCCTTAAAGCGTAAGAGAATAGTACTGCGCAGTATCGAGGACTGAGCTACAACTTACTGAGCAAAACGGTTATCAACCGGTTCGACAGGAGGAGTCTCATTCAACGTTAGTGTCACCAGCGTCGACAGGCGCCGCGGTCTCTTCTGGAGCAGCAGCGAGTTGCTCAGGGGAAGAGCTCTCCCCACCCGGCAGTTCGCCCGCAGCCATCATTTGTGCACGGATCTCTTCAAGACGGTTATTGGTAATCATCTCCGAGGAGTTGGCTTCAATTTCCATCATGCGGGTAGCCATGCCACCATTCGCAAGCTCAGTCTGGCCCATAGCTTGGGCATAGCGGCTTTCAATCTTCTCCCGAACCTGCTCAAGGTTGGGGACAACGTTGTCTGCTTCGAAGGCGTTCAGCTGCTGCATAGTCTGAACCACCTTCTCCTGCATCTTGGCCTGATCCAGCTGATTCAGAAGCTTGGTGCGTTCTGCCAGCTGTTGCTGGAGGACACGCGCATTGCGCTCAACAGCCGCGCGGGCGGCATCTGATGCTCCGCTAGACTGAGCGTAGAGAGACTTCAGGTCGGTAACAGCAGTCTCGGCGGTTACAAGCTGCGCAGAAAAAGCATTCGCAGCATTTTCGTATTCGCCAGCCTTGTCCTTGTCGCCCTTCTTACGGGCATCCTCGGCCATCAGGAGAGCCTGACGAACGTTGTTCTTGATCTTCTCTACATCAGCAAGCTGACGGTTCATTTTCATCTCAAGCTGGCGCTGATTACCGACAACGGCGGCAGCTTGCTGGGACAGTTCTTGGTGCTGACGCTTTGCCTCTGCAATCGCCTGTTCAATCTGCACCTTAGGATCTGCGTTTTCCTCAACCGTAAGGTCGAGCTTTGCCATCAAGTACTTCCAGGCCTTAACAAAGGGATTGGCCATTCCTACTCCTCAACGTAGACAGATCAGCAAGTTGTGTGATGCCGCTGATGGAGCATCCTCCCGATGGGGAGCTGCTACCACCGATAGTACAGAACGAGCGAACGTTGTAGGTGAGCTACTTCGGCACACTTTTCGCCTGAAACGGACTATCTACTGTGTTGAAGTTAAGCAACTACGCGGAGACGGGAATCTTGCTCAACTCCCATCAGAGATGCTGCTCGCAGTAACACTACTGCGAGATTCACACCAAGGGCGTCACAGATAGACCGGAGAACTTCCGATGACACTTCTTTACGGCCACGTTCGAGCTCAGAAAGGTAACCGGAACTAACGCGGGCTGCTTCTGCCACATCACGAAGAGTGCGGTTGGCATCGAGACGGTAGGTTCGGAGAACTGCGCCCAGGGCTTCACGAAGAAGGGGGCGGGTATTAGTAGTCGCTGCGTTATTCACATTCAGCACAACAACGCTGTGAGCGAATTAATTCCCGAATTTTCTCTACGCCATTAAGAAGAGGGAGGATTATCTTTAAATAGCCAGTTCACAGCCTTAAAAGCATGATATTAATACTACTTTTTAATATGTATGTTAACTGAGAAGATCACACACCATACCCAAAGCGATATCGACACTTTGCTGTCGAATGTCCTGCCGGCTTCCCCGAAAATGACACTCGCGAACGCTGACCGGTCCATGCGGCAAAGCCACACCAATAAAGACCGTTCCCACTGGATGTCCCCCCTGCGTGGCAGGTCCCGCCACTCCAGTGAGTCCAATCCCAATATCAGCTTGGCACGCTCGTCTCGCCCCCTCTGCTAGCTCGGCAGCGGTATCTTCCGCAACAGGGCCTACTTTCTGAAGCGTAGCGGCAGATACACCCGCCAAGCGATGTTTGAGATCGGTGGCATAGACAACAAGACCACCGCGCAGCACCGCACTGGCACCTGGTACTGCTGCAAGACTCGCACACAACATACCAGCGGTCAGCGACTCAGCTGCAGCAATGGTGAGACCACGCTTACTCAACTCCGCAATTGTCGCCACCGCTAGGGGAGATTGCACCGTCTCCACGGGTTATCCGCGGTTCCTACTGCCGGCATCAGAGGCTTCGCCATCGGAATTTGTCGCCGATGCGGAAGCCTCTCCCGGATGGGGAGAACGATAGGCCTTCCAAATGTAGTCGACACCGGTAACAACAGTCAGAATGAGAGCCACACCCATGACGATCCAACCGCACCAGGCAAGCCAACCATCGTAGGGAATGAGGAGGAGGAAGACAGCCAGCGTTTGTGCCATTGTCTTGGCCTTACCGCCGCGGCTAGCAGGAACAACGCGATCCTTGAGAACAGTAAGACGCCAAATGGTGATACCAATTTCCCGAATGAGGATAACAACTGTCACCCACCACCAGAGTTTTCCGACAATATTCAGGCTGATAAGTGCCGCCGCCATAATGGCCTTATCCGCAATTGGATCGGCAATCTTGCCAAAGTCAGTGACGAGACCGTAGCGGCGGGCAATACGACCGTCAGCAGTATCCGTCGCCATCGCAATACAGAAAACCACAACAGCCCAGATACGAGCAGTAACTTCCGGGGTTACGCAGAAAAGAACTACCAGAAATGCGGGCACAAGGATAATCCGAATAGCTGTTAGAACGTTCGGGATATTCCATACTTTCACACGGGATTCTTCCGCCATCGCCATGTAGCCCATCCTTCTGTCGGTAGTGCATAGCCAGGTACCATCCTAGTCTGCCTTCTCCCCTAACCCCTGTCGAGGCGCTATCCTGGTTGCTATGACAAACTCTCCCGCTGCCGGTCCCGCTGCCGTCAGTGTACGGGCTGCCACCACCTATGATGTCCCTGGGATTAAAGCCTTGGTTGACATCTATGCTGGCAAGATTCTTCTTGCCAAGAATCTCATCGACATCTACGAGGCGCTCCAGGAGTACGTCGTGGTGGAACTTGATGGCCAAATTGTGGGGTGCGGAGCACTACATGTACTGTGGTCGGACTTGGGCGAATTGCGAACTGTCGCGGTCCATCCTGATGTTCAGGGGCAAGGCATTGGCCATAGAATTGTCACAACGTTGCTAAGTAAAGCCTGTGAATTAGGGCTGAATCGAGTCTTTGTCCTCACCTTCGAAGTGGACTTTTTTGCTCGTTATGGATTCGAAGTTATCGAAGGAACCCCAGTTAGCAGGCCTATTTATGACCAGATGCTGCGGTCCTACGATGCTGGCGTAGCAGAATTCCTCGACTTGTCCTCCGTAAAGCCAAACACACTTGGCAATACGCGCATGCTAGCTCATGTGGAACCACACTGTCCCGCACTAAAATAGAACTCAGAATATTTTCTGTTAGTACTGGACCATCATGAGGAGAAAACCATGTCTGTTTTCGCATTTAGCTATGTGTATGACGACGCAAATGCCGCCAAGATGGATGAACTGCGTCCCTTGCACCGTGGTTACCTTGGTGAGGGAGCAAAACACGATATCGTTCTCGCCTCTGGACCGTTCACCAGCGGTGAAGGCGCCCTTATCTTGGTGAAGGCAAAGGACGAAGAAGAAGCTACCGACTTTATGAACCAGGATCCGTTCTACAAGAACGGTATGGTCGTGGATCGGTCCTGCCGTGAGTGGAAGTCGGTGCTCGGCGCTTTCACTGACTGCTAACCTGACGACAAACTAGAAAGGTCCTGACTCTCGCTGCGGGGAGTCAGGACCTTTCTTTTGTGTCGTCGGCGGCGACAAGAGCTTAGTCGGTAGCAGGCTTCTTCTTATTGCGCCGACGAAGATGGGGGTGAGGGAAAAGAGGCTCATCGTCGTCATAGCCCACATCTGACAGGGCATGCGCAACTGCATCGGCATCCATGGCCGCAAGCTGCCCCTCTTCTTCTCCGATAGGCGCTTCTGGATCATGAGTTCCGCGCCGCTTGTCTACTGCGTTCTTAATGACAGAGGCAACCACCGTGACGACAAGGACACCAAGAATGAAGAGCAGCGAGAAAGTAATGGAAGGCTGCCAGACGTGAACAGGCTCACCATTATTAATAAAAGGCACCTTGTTTTCATGGAGAGCATGCAACACCAGCTTGAGACCAATAAAACCAAGGATGATGGACAAACCGTAGCTGAGCAGTGATAACCGATCAAGCAAACCATGCAGAAGAAAGTACAGCTGTCGCAGGCCCAACAGCGCCAGGGCGTTCGTCATGAACACGATATACGGTTCTTTGGTGAGACCATAGATGGCAGGAATCGAGTCCATAGCGAAAAGAACGTCGGTAAAACCAATCGCGACGAGCGCGATGAAAAGCGGGGTAAACATTACCTTGCCGCCACGGCGGAACATAATGCGATCCCCGTGAAGTTCAGGGCTCACATGGAAGAACTTCGACGCGAGCTTCACTGACGCGCGTTCACTAACCGGTTTGGGTTCTTCGTCCTTAAACTCTTCTACTACCAGTTTGATGGCGGTGTAGAGCAGGAAGAGACCAAAGAGATAGAAGACCCATGCCCATGCGTTGATAGCTGCAGCACCAATCCCGATGAAGATAGCCCGCAGCGCAAGAGCGATAGCAATGCCGATGAGAAGAACTTTTTGCTGATATTTCGCAGGAACACGAAAGCTACCCAAAATGAGGGCGAAGACAAAGAGATTATCTACTGATAGAGCCTTCTCGGTGACGTAGCCAGCGAAAAACTCCATACCATGCTGGTGAGGGTTGCCTGGTTCTCCCCAATACCACCATAGGAAACTGCCAAAGATGCACGCGATAACGACATAGAACAGCGACCACAGAGCAGCTTCCTTGAGGGAAGGGACATGTGGAGTTTTAACGTGGGAATAGAAATCGAAAAAGAAGAAGCCGATGATCACCAACACACTGATGATCCATGTTAAGGCATTAACTTCCATAGAACTCCCTCCGGGGATGTGCAAATACACGAATCTCCGGAGGTCTCTCCCGCTACAATCCTCATACCGTTAAGAATGCGGACTGAGCCCGTTCGCCGGTTAAGTACGGACTTAACGTGTTGACGACGAGTGCGGATGTGGGATACTCCCCTCCTACACGGTCCAGTGTACAGAAGAGTCGGACAAGCGCTCTAACGACACAGCTAGCCTTCGTTCGTAGCGTGTGGGTCGCCACCTTTCAGCGACCACATCACGGCGTCAAGCTCTTCCGGTTTCACCAGGACTTCACGGGCTTTCGAGCCTTCGGACGGACCAACAATACCACGCGATTCCATGAGATCCATGAGACGTCCTGCCTTCGCAAACCCCACGCGGAGCTTTCGCTGCAGCATAGACGTCGATCCGAACTGCGACGTGATAACGAGTTCTGCAGCAGCGAGGAGGTCATCTAGGTCTTTACCGATTTCCTCATCGATTTCCCTACCTTGTGCTTTTTGTTCCGTTACGCCCTCTTCATATTCTGGCTCGGCCTGTTCTTTAATGAAGGTGACGATACGGTAGATCTCTTCATCGGAAACAAATGCGCCCTGCATACGCACAGGACGGCCGCCCTGCGCGATAAAGAGTGCATCACCCATACCGATGAGGTTCTCCGCACCACCTTGATCCAGAATGACACGCGAGTCTGTCAGAGACGAGGTGGCGAATGCCAGGCGCGATGGCACATTGGACTTAATGAGACCGGTGACGACGTCCACTGAAGGTCGCTGGGTGGCAAGAATGAGGTGGATACCCGCCGCACGAGCTTTTTGGGTCAGCCGAACGATGGAGTCTTCCACCTCTTTTCCTGAGGTCATCATGAGGTCAGCGAGCTCATCAACGATACAGACAATGCGCGGATACGGCTTGTATACTCGCTCGGAGCCCAGCGGTGCGGTTATTTCTCCGGACACGACCTTCGCATTAAAGTCGCTAATCTTTCGTGTGCCAGTGGCCTGCATGTCCTTATAGCGCTGTTCCATCTCTTCGACCAACCACTCCAACGCAGCCGCAGCTTTCTTTGGTTGCGTGACAATAGGAGTAATGAGATGAGGAATGCCCTCGTAGGGAGTGAGCTCAACCATCTTGGGATCGATGAGAATGAGGCGTAGTTGTTCTGGAGTGGAGCGGACCAACATGGAAATGAGGGTGGAGTTTACAAAGGCAGACTTACCCGATCCGGTAGCACCGGCGACCAGCAGGTGCGGCATCTTCTCGATGGACGAGTGGACGAAGCCGCCTTCAATGTCTTTCCCCATGCCTATCATCATCGGGTCATTATTGCGCTGCATGTAGTCGCATGTCAGTACATCATGAAGACGCACCATCTCGCGGTCCGTGTTGGGGACCTCGATACCAACGGCGGATTTACCCGGGATAGGGGCGAGGAGACGAATATTGTCGTTGGCGACAGCGTACGCAATATTGCGTTGCACACCGGTGATCTTTTCGACTTTCACTCCAGAGCCAAGTGACACTTCATAACGAGTCACTGTCGGTCCACGGCTCATCCCGGTGACTGCAGCATCAATCGCAAATTGTTCGAAGACTCCATTAATAGCATCGATGATGAGGTCATTAGCGCGGGAATGTCCCCGTGCCGGTTCACCAGCGATAAGAAGTTCTGCATCGGGCAGTTCGTAATCCGTGTCGGAGAACTCCGTACTCATAACGAGTTCGTCATCGTCATCATCGACATGCGCGACCGTTGAATTGTCCTCGACGGTGGGGGTGTCAGCGGCGTCGTCTTCGTCATAGTTCGCGATTCGTTCGCGCCACTGCTGCCGCATGAGGGCAAGTTCAGAGGTCTCCGATTCCGTCGGATAGTTTTCTTCCGGGCTACGAGAGAGGTAGGCCGGTTGGAGTTCAGTATCCTCCGCCTCATCTTCGTCATCAGGGGGGATGATGCTGGCTTCCGCACGTTGGGCTGCAATCCAGCCTCGGATAGTAATCCATGATGTCCGTAGGTAGGCGCCCACATCTTGAATGCGACGATTGGTGAGGAGCAGAAGGCTGAAGAATGCGACGAGAAGGAAGATGATGACGGCGAGTGGTGAGGTGAGTCCCCGCACGAGCGGCTCTCCGGTGATGAAGCCGATCACACCAGCACCGTCTTGAACCTCCTGGACGTTTTGGGGTCTGCCACTGGCAATGTGCCAGATGCCCAGCACGGACCAGCTCAGCAGCGTTCCACCGAGGGCGATGGGAACGCGACACTCTTCCTTGATTGGTGGGGTAAGCATCAGCAGGAAAGCGGCTGCAAAAAGCAAGATTGGGAGCAGGTGCACTGCCGTTCCCACAACGTAGCTCAATCCCCCAAGGACATATCCTCCGATGGGGACGGACATGGGTGCCCACAGCATGACACTGAGGATAATACCCAGGGCAAGGCAAAAGAGAGCCCAACCGTCCCGCGCATGCCCCGCGTCAATCTCACCAGCACGACTAATTGTCCGTACCCCCTTACCGACACCGGTTGCTAGTGCTGTCCAGCCTTTTTTCAGCCCCTGTCCCACAGCGCTGAACGCGCCTGCGGTGCGCTGTGCCACTGGTGATTGCGGACGGCGAGTCTGTGGACGGCGATTCGATTGCCGTTTTCCAGCGTTTCGGCATGCAGTAGGACGACGGGCAGCGATGCTGCTGCCACGTCGTGCTTGCTGTGGGGCCCGAGAAGCGCTCACTGTAAAAGCGGGGTCCTTTCCTGCGGTAATCAAGAAGGCATACTGACGGTATTAGTGTAACCCCTTTAGTCACACTAATAACATTGGTAACACACTGTCGTGCACAAAACCGGCGGAAAGAACCAGTGGTTCTACTCCTGCGGCGGCTCCGCCATGATGACGGTAGGCACAATCATCGGACGACGACGCCACTTCTTCGCCACCCACTTCCCTACCGTACGACGCACTGTTTGCGCCATACGATACGGATCATTCTCTGCCTCTTTTGCCAGCTTCCGTAGTGCTTTCTCCACTAACTCTGGCACATCATCCAGCGCATCCGGCTCATCAGTGAAGCCTTTACCCATCACCTGCGGAGTAGCAAGCGGCTGTCCAGAGCGGCGGTCAACCACTACCGTAGCCGCGATGAAGCCGCCTTCACCCAGGATGGCGCGATCGGCCAACACATCACTGCTAATATCACCGGTCGACAAGCCGTCAACATACAGGTGTCCTACCGGTACTTGCCCCGCAATCGATAGACGACCTTCGAAGAGGTCAACACACACACCGTTAGCAGCGAAAACCACGCGGTCCGGAGCGACTCCCGTCGAAACTGCTAAATCGCGATTATAGCGCAGATGACGCCACTCCCCATGAACCGGCATCACATTCGATGGGCGAGCTGCGTTGTAGAGGAACAGGAGGTCAGTAGAGTAACCGTGTCCCGACACATGGATATTCGCGTCGTGGTTAGTAATAACCTTGATACCGCGTTGTGCAAGCGTATTTAGCATGCCGAACACAGTCTCTTCATTACCAGGCACCACAGATGAGGACATGATGACGGTATCGCCATCTTGCAGACTTACCTGGCGGTGCTCACTGCGCGCCATACGCGCCAGCCCCGCCATCGCCTCTCCCTGAGTACCCGTCGTCATCACAACAACCTCGTCACGACGGTATTTGTTAATATCCTGAGCGTCAATAAGGTCGTCATCTGAGATAGTGAAGAGACCCATCTCACGGGCAATAGCCATGTTGCGGACCATTGAGCGCCCGCTCAAGGCCAACTTACGATGTGCCGACACGGCGGCATCGGCGACCATCTGTACGCGGGTGACGTTAGAAGCGAAACAGGCCACAACAACAAGTTCCTGCGCATCGCGGATGAGGCGACGCAAGGCTGGCTCAATTTCTGCTTCGCTCGGAGCCAAACCTTTATGAGTGGCATTCGTCGAATCGACGAGCATGAGATCTATACCGTCATCACCAAAACGGGACAACGCAGGCAGATCGGTGGGCAGATTATCTTTAGGAGTTTGATCGACTTTGATATCACCGGTTTGCACAACTACCCCAGCTGGGGACTTCACTACCACACCCAGTGCTCCCGGGATCGAGTGATTCACGTGGAAAAACTCGACGGTAAAGGGGCCTGCCCTATGGCTCGATTCTCTCGTCACATTGATGCAATGTGGATGCAGCCGATGCTCCTCACACTTCGCCTTAACCAGAGCATTTGTAAACTCGCTGCCAACGATGGGAATATCTGGCCGCAGCTTGAGAAGGAAGGGAATAGCCCCAATATGGTCTTCATGGCCATGGGTGAGAACAAGTGCCTCGATATCATCGAGCCGATCTTCCAGGTATCCAAAGTCTGGCAAGATCAGATCGATCCCCGGCTCCGATGAGCTGGGGAACAGCACACCGCAGTCGCAGAGAAGAATGCGCCCGTCGTATTCGTAGGTCATCATGTTACGACCGATTTCGGACACACCTCCCAGAGCTACTAGTCGCATAGCCCCCGGGGGGAGCGGAGCGGGAGAAGGGAGCGGTTCAGAAAGGTCCATCCCCTGCATCATGTGCACACCACCATAATTCGACTCGGTGTACATCTCTGCAGAAGAGTTGGTGGAGCTGGCGTTGTCGTTATCATAGGCCAAAGTTTCGGAGTTAGCCTCAGGCGGCCCCATGCGGCGAGTAACGCGCTTGCGGCCGGTACGTTTCGTATCAGACATACTTATCCTTCAATTGTGTATCCCCGCTGTGGGGATAAGGCGACGGTCATCGTCGCGAGCGGTCTAAAAAGATGCGACAGCGTTCAACGGCACCCCGTGGTTCGAATGTCTCCCCCTCCACCATAACCATCTCATCCCTCTAGATAGTCCCGGTGACGTCATACTCATAGCAGATTTGCCGAAGCGCCCTGTTTACAGCACACCTACCTGACGCAGGTCTTCTGCTAAAACATCCATGGTGGCAGCATCAAGTGGCACCTGTGGCAATCGTGGAATACCGACGGGTACACCAATGAGCTGCAGGGCAGCCTTGGCGAAACTCACTCCACCAGAACGAGCCATGGCACGATTGAGCGGGAACATGGTGGCATTCAACCGCAAGGCCTCGGCGAGATCGCCGCGGTCAAACGCATTCCGCATCTCCCGCAGAGTGCGAGAGGCCAGGTGCCCCACCACTGACACGAATCCTGTGGCTCCAACGGAAAGCCACGGAATATTGATAGGATCATCGCCAGAATAGAGGGCTAGTTCGGTGTTCTGGTAGAGACGACCACCGGCAGCCAGGTCCCCTTTAGCCTCTTTGATAGCCACAATGTTGGGGACTTCCGCCAACCGCATGGCCGTTTCCTCAGCAATCGGGGTAGCAGTACGCCCAGGAATGTCGTAAAGCATCACGGGGCTATCGACGGCTTCAGCAACTGCTTTGAAGTGCTGGTAAAGACCCTCTTGCGGGGGCTTCGAGTAGTAGGGAGTAACGACCAACAGTGCGTCTGCGCCTGCTGCTTCCGACTTCCGCGCCAACTCAATGGAAGACGCCGTGCTGTAGTTCCCAGCTCCCGCCACGATCTTGGCACGATCGCCCACTGCTGCCTTTACCTCACGCATCAGTGTCAGTTTTTCTTCAGTGGACGTCGTCGGAGATTCACCAGTCGTACCAGCCAGTACAAGGCCATCGCAGCCATCATCGACAAGCTTCTTGGCGAGCTTTACACCTGCGTCAATGTCGAGCTTCATATCCTTGTCGAAGGGGGTCACCATTGCGACAAGGACGGTTCCAAAGTGCTCTGCAGCGCGAGTGCTGGCCATTCCGTTCGTCATAGCTTTTAGACTACCCGTTTCTCTCGATGATTGAGGAACTGAGGACTATGTTAAAGCGCGATCCTCAGCACTCTTTCACTATAGTGCCCCCGGTTGGCCAGACTGATTCAATCCATGGCATACGGGCTGGTGGCAATTTCTGAACCGTCGGACAGCACGGAGATCTCAAAGTCTCCGAACACAGTAGGGGCGATGTTTTGTAGCTGTCGCAAACATGAAATAGCCAGCTGACGGATCTCCACATCCGCATACTCGGTTGCCCGCATGCCGATGAAGTGACGCCACGACCGCAAATTTCCCGTCACCACTATGCGCGTTTCCGTGGCATTTGGGAGAACTGCACGGGCTGCTTGACGAGCCTGTTTACGGCGCAAAAGAGCATTCGGTTCAGTCGCGAACTTCTCTTCTAAAGCAGTAAGCAGAGTTCGGTAGGCCTCCCGGCTTTGGTCAGCGGCGGCGGTGAACACTTCCACCAATTCAGGATCGTCTTCAATAGCGGGGGGCGGAACAACAAGTGCATCCTCCTCCGGCACAAATCGTTGAGAGAGCTGCGAATAGGAAAAGTGCCGGTGACGAATGAGTTCGTGCGTACAAGAACGGGAAATACCCGTGATATAGAACGTCACATTGGCGTGCTCGAGCAGCGAAACATGCCCCACTTCTAGCACGTGTCGGATGTACCCAGCATTTGTCGCCGTATGGGGGTTAGGCTTGTCCCACGTTTCGTAGCAGGCACGGCCTGCAAACTCAGTCAGCGCTTCCGCACCCTCCGCATCTGTTTCCCAAGAGAGATCTGCAGGCGGTTCAAAGTGTGTGTAAGCGACGAGTTGAACGCGCATCGTGACCAGGTTGGTCATGCTAGGCCCAGCACCTCATCAAGACCGAAGGTAAGACCAGGACGCTTGTCCACTTCGCGCACACCCAGCAGAACACCGGGTACGAAACTCGTTCGATCCATGGAGTCCTGCCGAATCGTGAGGGTTTCTCCCGGACCCCCGAGGAGAACTTCCTGATGAGCGATAAGACCACGCAAACGAACGGCATGGACGTGTACTCCATCCACTGTCGCACCACGTGCTCCCTCGAGGCTCTGGGTTGTAACATCAGGACTATCAGCAACGTTAGCGGCGTGGCGGGCTGCCGCAATACGCTGTGCCGTAGTCACAGCGGTACCGGATGGAGCATCCGCCTTATCTGGATGATGAAGTTCGATAACTTCCACCGATTCAAAGAACTTCGCAGCTTGCTCAGCGAAACTCATGCACAGCACAGCACTAATAGCAAAGTTAGGGGCGATGATAACCCCCACACCAGGGTTTTCTTCGCACCAACTGCGAACCTGCGCTAGACGTTCTTCGGTAAAGCCAGTGGTTCCGACCACACAGTGAATACCGTGCTTAATGAGCCACTCCAGATTGTCCATAACGACGTCGGGGTGGGTGAAGTCAATGATGACCTCAACACCATTATCGACAAAAGTCTGCAGATCGTCGTCGCGATCGACAGTGGCAGCCAACTCTAGATCTGGGGCAGCATTTACTGCCTCACACATGGTCTTGCCGACTCGACCGAGGGCACCTACTATACCGACTTTCACCAGTTCAGCCATCTTCTGTCCTTCTCTCCCTCGGGCTCAAGGGATTCTACATGAGCACCAGCTCTTCATATTGTGCTCTAGTCTACTCTGTGGCAAGAGTGTGGAGCCCAGTCACACGACTGGGCTCCACACTCTTCTAAACACTCAATGCTACCTATCGCGGCCAGCACCTTCACTTGGAACAGCTACTATGAAGCTAGGTGCAGCTAAACCAAGGTGTACAGCACTGGCCAGTACTGCCTTTTCCACCTTGTCGACGTCCTCTGCATTGATGAGGGCAATCGCAGAACCACCAAAACCGCCACCGGTCATCCGTGCACCCCATGCACCACACTCGAGAGCCGCATCAACCGCACTATCGAGTTCAGGGCAACTGACTTCATAGTCATCACGGAGTGACTCGTGGGAGGCCGTCATTAAACCACCAACTGACTCGAGACCATGTACCGCGTCAGCGTCCTTAGGGTCACCAAGTGCTCCCTTCCGCAGAGCCTCAACGAGCGACTCCGTTCGACGAGATTCGGTCACAATGTGGCGCATTCGTCGTGCGACGAGATCCAACCAAGCTTGCTTGTTCTTCTTCTTTTCAGCTTCAGGCTGAGTTGCAGCCCATTCGACGGCACGATCGACAAGCTTGTGTTCCCGGTGCGGAGCAGTGACGTTGAGGCCTTCCATCACACGGTCAACCACTGCACGGCGGGAGGCGTACTGTCCATCACCAAGGTTATGCGGAGCATTGGTATTCATAACGAGGATGGCGAGGCCATTGCTATCGAGGTCGAAAGGAACCTCCGCGACCGAATTCTCACCCATGTCGAGTTCAAGCACTTCACCTGCCTGTCCGCGGAAGGATACCGACTGGTCTAGACCGCCTGTCGACGCACCCACAACATCGTTCTCAGCACGAATACACGCTGCAACAAGGTGATTGGAGGGCTCGTCGACACGCCCCTCATCCAGACTCTCCAAGCCCGGTCCGGTGAGATCGAAAACCGCACAGGCGGCGGCAAGTTCAATAGCGGCAGAACTGGATAGACCTGCACCCAACGGAACATCGGAGACAAACACCATGTCGAAGCCTGAGTTCTCCGTTAAGTTGACACCGATAGCTTCGGCATCCTGCCACATACTCCAGATGACGCCCGCTGGATATCCCGGCCAACTGCTAGGGCTACCAGGTCCTACTTCAGCCAATTTCCCCTCCCACTGCGACGCCTTTCGGGAATGGGGAAGGCGGGAGGCGAGACGTATCACTCCATCCTCGCGCAGTGCAGCAGCGCAGTAGGTGCGGCGGTTAATCGCAAAAGGCAGGCAGATACCGGCAGCATAATCGACGTGTTCGCCAATAACGTTGACGCGTCCGGGAGCAGACCATACCCCGCTAGGTTCATAACCGTAAGTGTCAACAAAGAGCTGTGCAGCAGCGTCAGCACTCACCATGACAGATGTGTCACTCATGTTCTGCGACCTCTCGGAGTCGTTCGGCGATACGTTCGGGGGTAGTGTCGTTAATCCACACCGCCATGGCAGACTCAGAACCAGCGAGGAACTTCATCTTGTCGGAGGAACGACGCAGGCTGAAGAGCTGCAAATGGAGACGACCGAACTCGCGTCCCTCATTCACTGGTGCTTGGTTCCAGCCTGCAATGTACGCAGTCTTCTCAATTCCGGGGAAGAATCGATCAACTTGGCGCAGCAAGCGCGGGTACACGACTGCCAATTCAGCACGCTCTTCTTCAGAGAGTGCAGGGAAATCCGGAACATCCCGCTTGGGTACCAGCATGACTTCCAACGGCCACTTCGCGGCGGCAGGCACGTAGGCGAACCAACACTCGCTCTCAAAGACCACCCGGGTGCGAGCGTCAAGCTCCGCCATCACAACATCGTGCTGTAGCTGCCGTCCTGTTTTCTCGAAGTAGGCGCGCGACTGCCGAAGGATAGCTTCCGTGCGCGGCGGAAGGAAGGGGTAAGCGTAAATCTGGCCATGCGGATGCTGTAGCGTGACCCCAATTTCCTCCCCTCGGTTCTCAAAACAGAACACCTGCTCAATACCATCCAGAGCAGATAGCGCCGAGGTTCGATCTGCCCACGCTTCAATGATGGTGCGAGCGCGTCGCTCAGACAGCTCGCAGAAACTTCCCGTGGGGTTGGGGCTGAAGCAGACAACTTCACAACGGCCGCGTCCGGGCGCTTGGGGAACAAGCTCCATCCCATCTACCGTGCTGGGCAATTCCTCATCAAGATAAGCACTACGGGCGAAGGACGGGAAACGGTTTTCGAATACGACAACGTCGTAATCGTCGGCCGGAATCTCAGTTGGCAACTGCCCGGGTTTCGTGGGACCTAGCGGATTCTCGTTCGCCGGTGGCATGAATGTCCGGTTCATCCGGTGTGCTGCCAGCGCTGTCCAGTCACCCGTCAAAGGATCACGACGCATAGAGCTAAGCGGGGTGGATTTGGGAAGATCTCGCCCGTCATGAAGTTCGCGGGTGTCGCCCCCAGATAGATAGGGTTCGGAATCGTCAAAGTAGATCAGTTCGCGTCCATCAGACAGCGTTGTTACTGTTTTCCGGACGATCGGAGTCACATCCCCCGCTGGCTCGGAAGCGGGTCGTTTTTCCGTGTGAGACACAGTACTCCTCATAAGTAAGTTGTTTAATGTTGTGCGGGACTGCCCTTGTACCTATTATGGCGAAACAGACCCCACTCGCGTGGCAATCCATGGCGAGCGGGGTCTGTCTCTATACACGCTACGAAAGCGAGCAGCAGCTATTTTTTGTCCTCTTCGAGGGACACAAAAGCATCGCCACTAGCAATTGATTTATCTTCGATGTCGGCAGCTTCCTCAGTAAAGCTCTCCGGGTCAGCCGGAACAATTTGCGGGCGAACCTTTGCCCACACGAGGAAGAAGACACCCACCACCAGAAGGACAATTCCGACGATGAGGTTAGCGTTGATGTCACCGGTCTTTGCAGCATCGGCAGCGTCGTAGGACACGGCACCGAGGAGCGTCAGAATGACACCGTAGATGGTCAGTAGTAGACCGATAATGTTGCGGACGTCGAAGGCGCCAGCGGTCGTAGTCTTCTTAGCCATGGGTATTCACTCCTAAGCGAAGATGATGTTGAGAGCGATGACCAGCACCAGCGAGATGATGGCCAACGGGACCGGACGGCGGTACCACGCACGACCAGCATCACGCGGATCGTGGAAGTGTTCCTTCGGGGTCTCGGAGTAAACGAAGCCCACCAGCTCGCTCGCCGGCTTAGGCTTGGTGAATATGGAGACCACTACGGCAAGCAGCACGTCCACCACGAAGGCGGTAATGGCGCAAATGAAGGCGAGGCCCTGGCCCGGCAGGTGAATGACGCCCACCTGGCCAAGGATAAAGACCACAACGGCGGACAAGGTGCCGCACAGTAGCGAGACCCAGCCTGCGGTCGGAGTCATGCGTTTCCAGAACATACCCACAATAAACGTTGCGAATAGCGGTGCATTGAAGAAGCCGAACAGAGTCTGCAGGTAATCCATCAGGTTGGAGAAGGATGCAGCCAGCAGAGAGGTACCAATAGCAAGGATGGTAGCGGCGACGGTAACGATACGTCCCGTATTCAGATAGTACTTGTCGTCCTTGTCCTTCTTAATGTAACGCTGCCAGATGTCGTAGGTGAAGACGGCGTTGAAAGAGGAAATGTTGGCGGCCATACCAGTGGTAAAGGATGCTAACAGACCAGCCAGAACGACACCGAGAAGGCCGTTAGGAAGCACGTCACGCATTAGCAGCAGAATGGCGTCGTTGTACTTGAGACCATGAAACGCTAGGGTGGCGGCATCAGCACCGTTAGCGTAAGCCATTCCCTTGTAGGCCATCATTTCGTTCACGAGAACTGCGGCGATCATACCGGGCAGCACGACGATGAAGGGAATGAACATCTTGGGGAAGGAACCGATGATCGGGGTACAGCGAGCAGAATCCATGGTATTGGAGGCCATAGCACGCTGAACCTCGACGAAGTTAGTGGTCCAGTAACCAAAGGACAGCACGAAGCCGAGGCCGAAGACGATACCAATGACCGAAAGGACGGGACTGTTGAAACCGGAGAGGGCTTCACCCGGCCAAGTGTGCAGCTGCTGTTCGCCCAGTAGACCATCATTGATGACCTTTTCTTTGAGTCCGTTCCATCCCCCCACACGGTGCAGACCGATAAGGGTCAGGGGAAGAAGGCCCGCCACCACGACGAAAAACTGCATAACTTCGTTGTAGATAGCGGCGGAAAGACCACCGAGAGTGATGTAGGCCAGCACGATAATGCCGCCAATAATAAGGGACACCCACATGGGTAGACCGAAGAGGCGGTTCACCACAAGCTGCAGCAGGTAGAGATTTGTACCCGCGATGAACAGCTGTGAGAGTGCGAACGAGATGGAGTTCACGAGGTGAGCTCCCACCCCGAATCGCTCGTGCATGAACTCTGGCACCGAACGTACCTTGGAGCCGTAGTAGAAGGGCATCATGACCACGCCGAGGAACAGCATGGCGGGAATCGCACCTACCCAGTAGTAGTGGAAAGTCGGGAAGCCATACTGCGCACCAGTAGCGGACATACCCATAAGTTCAGTGGCACCGAGGTTGGCAGAGATGAATGCCAGACCGGTAACCCATGCGGGCAAGTTACGCCCAGAAAGGAAAAAGTCGATGCTGCTCGAAACCTTGCGTCGAGCCAGCATGCCGATGCTCAGAATGAAGCAGAAATATACTGCGATGATCAGGTAGTCCACCCAGATGGCGTCTAGCCTGAAGTCTACCGCGCCTTCAGCGAGGATCATTGGTCTCCTTCGAGTTGCCCATTGTCGCTCTCAATGTGACAGTGCACTGTCCAGCGGTTAATTCACACCTAAAGCGAGACTATGACCGGACATTGTTGTCATTCATTGGTGGCCGTGGAGGCACGCCCTAGGTACCGAACGTTTTGCTCAGTTGGAATTACACTAACAGTCCAGAACTTCCTGAAAATGAAAATTGGCAACTGGTAGAGCTCTTCTGAATCGTTTTCTCATGCAGTATTTACTCATGCTTAGCGGGCGGGATGGGGATTAGCTGGGGTTTCTATACAGCCCTAGAGTGGCCGTTTACACACGACAGGAGAACCGATTCAGTGAAACTACTTGCCACCGCTACAACATACTGAAGCCCCGACCCTCTAGAAAAGGATCGGGGCTTCAGAACACTGTAGAGAACGCGTCTGCTACGACGCTATCGCTAACCGTGACGTGGCATGAGTAAAGACGTCTTACTCGTTGCCGTCACTATCATCTACGGGCACCAGGGAGATCTTGCCGCGCTTATCAATATCAGCGATTTCCACCTGCAGTTTGTCGCCAACATTAACAACATCTTCGACCTTGGCAATGCGCTTACCCTTACCCAGTTTCGAGATGTGCACCAGGCCATCACGTCCTGGGAGCAACGACACGAACGCTCCAAAGGCGGTGGTCTTCACCACCGTGCCGAGGAACCGTTCACCAACCTTTGGCAGCTGCGGGTTAGCAATCGCGTTAATAAGGTCGATAGCAGCTTGTGCGGCATCCCCATTGGTGGCGGAGACATAGACCGTACCGTCATCCTCGATGGAGATATTGGCACCAGTCTCCTCGGTGATGGCGTTAATCTGCTTGCCCTTAGGACCAATGACCTCGCCGATCTTGTCAACCGGGATCTGGATACTCGTAATCCGCGGAGCGTAAGGGCTCAGCTCATCAGGTGCGTCAATAGCTTCATTCATCACATCAAGGATGGTGAGGCGTGCATCACGAGCCTGTGTGAGAGCAGTCGCCAGCACCTGGGAGGGGATGCCGTCGAGTTTAGTGTCAAGTTGCAAGGCAGTAATGAAGTCCTTGGTGCCAGCTACCTTGAAGTCCATATCACCAAAGGCGTCTTCGGCACCAAGGATGTCGGTGAGCGCCTGATACTGCATTTCACCGTCGACCTCGTCGGAAACCAGACCCATTGCGATACCTGCAACCGGAGCCTTCAGTGGCACGCCTGCATTGAGGAGCGACATGGTCGAGGCACAGACCGACCCCATTGAGGTGGACCCATTGGAACCGAGAGCTTCGGAAACCTGACGAATGGCGTAGGGGAAATCCTCACGAGACGGGATCATCGGCAGCAGAGCGCGCTCAGCAAGAGCACCATGACCAATTTCACGACGTTTCGGTGAGCCAACACGGCCAGTGTCGCCCGTGGAGTAAGGCGGGAAGTTGTAGTGGTGAATGTAGCGCTTGCTCTCCTCGGGACCGAGGGAGTCAATCTGCTGTTCCATCTTCAGCATGTCAAGGGTGGTCACACCCATAATCTGGGTTTCTCCGCGCTCGAAGAGAGAGGACCCGTGTGCGCGCGGAATGACCTCAACTTCTGCAGAAAGGGCACGGATATCGGTGACGTCACGACCGTCAATACGGAAGTGGTCCTTAAGGATACGCTGTCGAATGATCTTCTTGGTGATGGCCTTGTAGGCTCCGCCAATCTCGCTCTCGCGTCCTTCGAACTGCTCAGCAAGCTCTTCAAACACCTTCTCTTTGAGCTCGGAGTCGGCAGCTTCGCGTTCTTGTTTGTCTGCGATGGTGTAGATCTTCTCCAGTTCCGACTTGGCGGCCTTCTCCACAGCCTCGAAGGAATCATCCTGATAAGCCGGGAAGAGGGGGAACTCTGCGGTTTCCTTGGCGGCTACGCTAGCAAGCTGCTGCTGCGCGTGGCAGAGCTGTGCGATAAAGGGCTTGGCAGCCTCCAGACCACCTGCAACGACCTCTTCAGTGGGTGCTTGTGCTCCACCGTTAACGAGCTCGACGACCTCTTCGGTTGCGCCAGCTTCCACCATCATGATGGCGATCTCCGGCTTACCAGTGCCGTCATCCTCAGAAACAATACGGCCGGCCACCGCCATGTTGAACACAGCCATCTTGAGCTGTTCGACAGTCGGGAAGCACACCCACTGCCCCTCCGGGTTGGATTCAGTGGGGATAAGGGCGATCCGGACACCACCGACCGGCCCGGAGAACGGTAGACCAGCCAGCTGGGTAGAGCAGGACGCTGCGTTGATGGCGACACAGTCGTAGATATCGCCGGGACGCAGACTCAGCATCGTGACAACCACCTGCACCTCATTGCGCAGGCCGGACACAAAGCTGGGGCGAAGCGGACGGTCAATGAGACGGCAGGTAAGAATAGCGTCAGTGGTCGGACGACCTTCACGGCGGAAGAAGTTGCCGGGGATCCGTCCCGCAGCGTACATGCGCTCTTCCACGTCAACTGTCAGCGGGAAGAAGTCAAAACCTTCCCGGGGTTGCTTAGAAGCAGTCGTGCACGACAGCATCATCGTTTCGTCATCAAGGTACACAACTGCGGAACCCGCAGCTTGCTTAGCCAGACGGCCAGTCTCGAAACGGACATTACGCGTGCCAAAAGCACCGTTATCGATGGTGGTTTCGGTTTCGAAAACGCCCTCTTCCACCTCGAACTCACGGAGTTCAGTCATAGGGTTATGCATCTTTCGTCTGGGAGCCACCTAGTCGGAAACATGGTCATCGATCGAAGCTGCCGGAGCACTGCCTTTCCTCACACCTCGACACAGCTCGTCTTATGCCACGTCAGAAAGGATTTTGCGAAGAGAATAGGTCCGACAACCACCACCGAGGACCGTTCACACGTAGGTCAGCTCCAATGGGTTAGCCTCAGGCGGGCTTTAGTGACACTTTTAGTGTAGCAAATCCCGAGGTAGAACATGCAGCAGCAGCATCGTGGGCGTGTTCCTACGAGTTGACGTGCTGCAGGTCACCTCTCCCCTATTACGCCCCCTCGGATCTTTTCCGGCATACTAGAACCTAACAATCGATGTGATTCTTGTGTTCATGACACTGCAGAATCATCGCGCAGAAACCGTGCGTCCCCCCACTCTTGAGAATCGCACCGCACTAGAAAGGCTACACCGTGACCGATATGTCGCCTGATCGTGAAGTACTGACGTGGGAAGGATTCGGTTCCGCCTCTCGTGAGCTTGCACAAATGGTTGCCGATGACGGATACCGGCCCGACCTCATTCTCTCTATTGCCAGGGGTGGACTCTTTGTCGCCGGCGCTTTGGGCTACGCCCTCAATGTGAAGAACCTTCATGTGATGAACGTGGAGTATTACACCGGTATAAACGAACGCCTCGATCTCCCCGTTATGCTCCCTCCAGTTCCGAAGCCGGGCATGCTGCAGGGCGCTCGTGTACTCATCACTGATGATGTGGCTGATACCGGTGCCACACTTCGATTCGTCTACGACTTCGTACAAGAATACGTCGCTGATGTGCGCTGTGCAGTGGTCTTCGAAAAGCCTCACTCCACGGTAAAGTGCGAGTATGTGTGGAAGCGTACCGATCGGTGGATCAACTTCCCGTGGTCTACCCTACCGCCCGTGGAATTCCCCGACGGCGCATAGTTTCTGCAGATAACGAACGTGTGGCCTTGCTCTTCTCCCTGGAGTGGGGCCACTTTCCTGTCGTTGCTGTCATCTACCTGCGTGCGGAAGTGTCCACCGGATGGACTCTTCCGCACGTAGCCTGGAACCTATCCACAAAAAAGCCCCTCACCTGGAAAAACTTCCACAGAGAGAGGCTTAGATGCGCTGAACGTCAGTCAGCTATGTCTCGTGCTGATGACGCACTTTAGCGACGCAGACCAAGACGCTCAATCAGGGAGCGGTAACGCTCAATGTCGACATCTGCAAGGTACTTGAGCAGACGCTTGCGACGACCAACGAGGAGCAACAGGCCACGACGCGAATGGTGATCGTGCTTATGAACCTTGAGGTGCTCAGTGAGGTCAGAGATGCGCTTCGACAGGAGGGCCACCTGGGCCTCCGGGGAACCGGTATCGGTGTCATGCAGGCCGTACTCGGCGAGGATTTCCTTCTTCTCGGCGGACGAAAGGGCCACGAGATTACTCCTTGTTTTTCAGTGTCGTGTATCAATAGAGCCTCCTCCCCTTGATATCCGGGGGAAGGTGGTGCACCGTCACGAACCACAGTGAACACCGAGCTGTCAGTCTATCAGGAAATAGCACAAAATAGTGAAATCATCGCCGCAGTATGTCCCTACAGACACTGCTTCGTTACGCACCAACCCTAGCGGGGGCCGTTACCACAGTTCAGTAGGGGGAACGGTAGAGTCCTCCAGGATCTCTCGTGTCTTTGCCACATCGCGGTGCATGTGCTCCAAGAGATCGTCAACGAAGTCAAACTTTTCCATACCACGCACACGACCGACAAACTCGACAACCGCGTATCGATGGTAGAGATCGGCATCCTCGTCAAGCACGAATGCCTCGACAGTGCGGACCGCCCCGTCAAATGTGGGATTTGTACCTACAGACACCGCCGTGGGGTACCACTTCTGGGACTCAATCGTGCCCTCTACCTCGCCTTCATCAACGATGGCGAACCACCCTGCATACACGCCATCAGCCGGAAGTGCAGTATCACTGGCAAAGCTGATGTTGGCGGTGGGGAAACCTAACTGGCGTCCGCCCCTGCCGGCCCCATGAACCACTTCCCCTTCAACTCGCGGTAGGTGGCCAAGAGCCTGGATAGCATCCTTGATGCGAGAATCTGCCAGCGACTGACGGATGTAGGTGCTGGACACTGTGTGTCCCTCTTCTTTAAGGAGGGGGACAACCTCAGTGGTGAAACCGTACTCCTCCCCCAACTGGGTGAGAGTCTCCGGAGTGCCCGCAGCACGTGCGCCGAAGGTAAAGTTCTCTCCCACCACGACATGCTCAGCATGGAGCCTGTCTACCAGCACTTCCTTTACAAAATCTGCGGGAGCCTGGCCAGCACGTTCCGGGGTAAAGCTGAGGACGACAAACTCATCGATCCCGATTTCATGCGCCAGTTGGGCACGGAATTCGAGTGTGGAAAGACGGAGGGGAGCAATACCTTTACCCACCACTGAAGAAGGGTGAGGGTGGAAGCTGAGCATGAGAGAGGTGATGCCATGCTTCTCCGCATAGTGGGCGGCAGCTGTCGCTAAACGAGCGTGTCCCCGGTGGAGCCCATCAAAGACTCCAATGGTGACAACGCTAGGGCCGCGGTCGAGCGGATAGTTTTCTACGCCTTGCCAAATATGCACAATACCAGGGTAATGGGTGAGAGCCGATGGAGGGAATTGACGAAGCATCGACAAAGCCCAACGAAACGGTAAACAGCTACTGCAAGGTGGCAGGACGCGCGACAAAAACAGACCGTACAATCCTCCGGTTTGCGTTATCAAACGTCTCTTCTAGCAGCGCGATCGTACGCCCCTCTGGATCGATCCCAGCATAGATTCCCGGTAAGCCAGCGGGAGCAATACGCTGCCCCAGTGACACTTTGGTCGCTTCCTCAGCTGAGAGGTGACGAGTCTCTCGCCCGATACATGCAGCAGTATCCAGGTCGAGGGTAAGGCGAGCCCGCTCCCCTGCATCGATTGCCGCTTTATATGTCTCCAGGGGCTGCGCATATGACAGGTCGAAGTCTCCAACTCGAGTACGCCGCAAGGCTGAGAGATGTGCGTGCAGACCTACCTGTGCGGCCAGGTCGCGGGCTAGAGCCCGCACATAAGTTCCGGCTGAACAGCTCACCATAGCGCTAAGCTGCCACCACCCCTCGGGGGTGCGATGAATGTCTGACAAGGAAAACTCATCCACATGGATCGGACGTGCCGCCAGCTCAACGGATTCTCCCCGTCGTACACGCTCGTAGGCCCGCACCCCCTGAACTTTGATGGCAGAGACCGCAGAAGGAACCTGCTGGCTCTCGCCGATGAACGTTGCCGCAGCGTCGTGCAGTTGGCTTTCGCTGAGAGCGTCCAAAAGCTCGGAGGCATCCGTAGCACACACCTCGCCCTCCGCATCTTCTGTAGAGGTCGCCTGGCCGATCACGATAGTGGCCTGGTAACTCTTCGACTCCTTCAGAAGAAACGGCAGCAGCTTTGTCCCCCGCTCAATTCCCACGACGAGAACGCCGGTGGCGGCAGGATCAAGAGTGCCGGAGTGACCGACACGACGCGTGCGAAATGCCCTTCGCAGTACGGAAACAACATCGTGGCTGGTCATACCGGCAGGTTTATCAACGACGACGAGCCCAGAGTCAGCTAAGCGAACAGGACGACGAGACATGTCGCCTAGTCTACATGTGGGGTGGGAATAACTAGCGCTGTGACAATGAGACCTTTGTCGACCACCCATACCCCGCTGCATTCTGCGAATTCACTGCACTGTGGGGAGATGTCCGCATAGAGCGCCAACAGTTGCTCTTCAACTCGGGCGCTAAACCTGCCGGAACCGGAAAGGTGGGTTGTAGTCTTGGATGCCTCTGAGGTGACGCTGTCTACGATGAGTTTGAGCTCTGCGTCCTCGAATCCTAGCCAGGCACCAGTTACGGGATACCAGGCTTTGTAGAGGGCTTCTTTTGCGGAAAAGAGCACCGTGTCAAGGGGAAGATGCACCGCTTGCTGGCTGAGGTGCTGCCGTTCGCCTGGGCTCGCAATTGACTCCAAGACATCGGGAAATAGTGGCTGGGCACGTTCGGCATCGAGGCCTAATGTCAGGACTCGATCGGTCGTCGCGACAAGCGCACCTTGGAAACCATGTGTGTGTGTCAAGGTTCCACATACCCCAGCAGGCCAAAGTGGGGCGCGCTGTTCATCGCGGAGAAGCTCCCCACGCGGGTAACCAAGTGTGCTGAGCAACTCGTGTGCGAGGAGACGTGTTCGGGCAAACTCCCATTGGCGGCTGGGCACAGCGTGTGCTACCAGCGCGCGCTCTGTCGGGGGGAGGAGTGCAAGTGCTTCTGCAGCGGCATCCGGAGTAGGGGCGAAATCGTCGCCATCACAGAAGCAGCTTCCGATTACTCCGTGACCAAGATGAGAAATAAGCTGGTGGAAAGTGTAAAGGTGCTGGCTCATAATCGTGCTTACTTTAAAGCGTCAGGCGTTCCATATATAAGCCACTTTCCACTTCGCTGTCGGATAAGCCCTGCAATTGCCCTCACAACAATGAAAAGAACGAAACCACCCCATAGCCCAGCCAACCCCCAGTGCATGCTGTAGCTCAGCCAAATCGTCGGAAGATAGCAGGCAAATGCGGCGCCTGCGGTGACATTTCGAAGAAAAACAGCATCCCCAGCACCGAGAAGGACCCCGTCACATGCGAATACGGCCCCTGCCACAGGGAGCAAGCACACCATAAACCACCATGGAATAGATGCTTGAGTAAGGACTGCTGAGTCGTGGGTGAAGACTTTCGGAATCACACTGTGCAACGCCGCATAGGAGAAAGTCAACGCCGTAGCGATTAGAGTCCCGCTCACCACAATCTGCCGTCCCAGACGGCTCGTCTCGGTGGTGCGCTGCGCACCAAGAGACTCCCCCACCAATGACTGCGCAGCAATCGCGATGGAATCAAGTAGGAGGGATGTAAAAACCCAGATCTGCCACACAATTTGATGAGCTGCGAGCGCCTCCGCCCCAATACGCGCAGCCACCGCTGAGACGGAGAGAAAACATACTTGGAAGCCAAGCGATCGCACAATGAGGTCTTTGCCCATATGGAGCTGTTCACGGATGACTGTCCACTGCGGTTTCCACGACAGCTGATAGTGCCGGGCTTCTCGAATTAGTGCAATTAAAAAGAGTAGCCCAGTAACTGATTGTCCTATTATGTTGGCCCAAGCTGAACCGTGCAGACCGAACGAGGGCACAATCCCCCAACCGTAGATAAGGACTGGGCACAGAACAGCAGATAAGCCGAAACCAACAACAACAAAAATGGGGGGTCGGCGGACCTCTTGGATACCTCGCATCCATCCATTCCCCGCCATAGATACAAGGATAAACGGAACTCCTCCTAAGGCGATGCGCAGCCACAGCACAGTATCAGATGCTAATTCACCCCCGCCAGTGAGGAGCTGAGCGATGGGCTCCAGAAAAATCTGCATGATAACGAGGATGCTGACACCTACCAAGAAAGCGAGCCAACTTGCCTGCACTCCCTCCTGACGGGCAAGTCTCGCCTCGCCAGCCCCATAGAACCGTGCAGACCGTGCCGTTGTCCCATAGGACAGAAAAGTGAGCTGCGATGAGACAACTGCCAGAACCGTGCCACTAGCAGCGAGTGCTGCCAGTTCAACTGCTCCGAGATGACCAACGAGCGCAGTATCGAAGAGAACATAGAGCGGTTCTGCGGCAAGAACAACAAGCGCAGGAAGTGCTAACCGTAGGAGGTCACGAATGAGGTGTTGTGAGGAGTGCGGAGACGAGGTAGACATCGCTAGTTCAGTGCCCGGTATCCGTCGTGCAGCGGTGGATCATTCAACATGGTAAGAATCTGGTCGAGCACCTCAGCCAACGTGCTCTGCACGGTGAAGCCGGCGGCACGACGATGCCCTCCGCCCCCGAGACGACGGGCAATTTCCGCGACATTGATAAGACTCCGTGAGCGGAGCGATCCGGTCCATGTCCCGGGAGTCATCTCACGCACGACCAAGGCTACTTCTGCTTCTGCAGTAGTACGGACCACATCAATAAGTGCTTGCACGTCTTCGGGGCGGGCGTGGCGGTAAACATCATAAGGGACTGTTGCGTAGACTAGGCCTCTCTCCCTTCCCGCATCCTCGATTAAGGTAGCCGTCTGCAAGACTGTGGCGAGCAGTTCAAGGTAGCTGAAGGGCCGGGTGTCTAGGAGTTGACGAGTGAGGGTATCCGAATCGATTCCTATTTGTACAAGGCGTGCTGCATCGCTGTGTGCCCGTGGGCTTCCCCAGTGAAATCCTCCTGTATCGGTGAGCAGACCAGCAAAAAGGCACTGTGCGACATCTGTGGTCAGTTCTACGCCAAGTTCATCTAGTACGTCCAACACAAGCTGAGCTGTGGCATCGGCGCGTGGAATGATAACGCTATGGGTGCCAAAGCCGTCATTTGATCGATGATGATCGAGAATGAGGGTGTAAGGCACTTTCTCGGCAAGATGGTGCAGTTCTCCCATACGATCGGCAGAACCACAATCCACGACCACAACAAAATCCAGGTCGTCAGGCAGCTGGTTGGGTCGCACAATACTCTCCGCACCGGGCAGAATCTGTAGTGTTTCTGGAGTGCGGTTGGGTCGCGCAAAACTCAGCCAGGCTTCTTTCCCCATGAGATGTGCGATATGCACAACTGCCAGACCTGAGCCAATCGCATCGGCATCAGGATTAACGTGTGCAATTACGGCGATTCGGTGGGCATGGTCAGCGAAAAGACGGGCTGCTTCAGCGATCGTAACGTGCTGTGCGGTCACTCGTCTCCTTTCTGAGGTAGTATCCCCTGCACTCTATACGCGACGTCAGATTCGGCATCCTCGTTGTCCCGGTAGGGGTTCGCTTCACCAGCAGGTGAGGCTCCTTCCCGTGCCTTCGCAGTAGCCGCATCAGCAGCGCGTGCTTGTGCTAGTAGCTCCTCCATGTGGAGAGCAGCATCGGGAACGGTGTCAGCCTCGAAACGCAAAGTGGGGGTAAACCGAACTCCCGTTCTCTGACCGACCAAGGTGCGCAATTGACCTTTAGCCTTGTTAAGTGCGGCAGCAGCGGCATTGACATTGGGAGTCGCATCCAACGTCTCTCCCCGTACCGTGTAGTAGACAGTGGCGTCGTGAAGGTCTCCGGTAAGCCGCACGTCAGTGATGGTGACGTACTGCAAACGAGGGTCTTTAATTTCTCGGTCGATCGCGGTAGCGACGATCTCACCGATGCGCTTTGCGAGTCGGCGCGCACGGGGCGATGATGTCATAAGGCCCTCCTCTGACGAAGTATGCCGTGCACAATGTACGGCATGACAGTGTGTATCGTACCTTTCGAGAATACCCAATAACAGGGTGAACAGGTGAGGCAGCTTCCTCGAACGGGGAATAAGGGGAAGCTGATATGTTGCCAAGTTTTGAGGGAGCGGTACCCCCTTAGCCGTCGTGATTTCGTCTTAGCTGAAAAACCCAACGTCTACCAGGATGCAGTTGACTAAGTTCTATAGAGAAAGCCATCCATTCCATGAGGAGACTACTGTGACGGTCGAAACCGCTATTACCCCAGAGCTCCGCAAGTCTCGCATCTCCGCTGCCTGCGCATTCGGCGTTCATGCCATGCTGCTGGTGGCGTTGGTAACGTCCTTGCCGAGCCTCGTTCCCATCCTCGGGCTTGAACTCCGCCATGTCGCGTACGTCGTTCTCGCTCTCTCCATTATCGCTGCAGTGGGTTCTACCCTCATGACCTTGGTCGCGAAGCGTACCTCCTCTGCATTCTCCATCCGTATCGCTCTTGGCATGCTAGTTGTCTCTGGCCTGTTCCTTGCTTTTACTCCTGCTGCATCAGAAAGCGCCCGTCTGCCTTTGTTCTGCGCCGCCATCCTGATCTATGGACTCTCTGTTGGTTCCATTGATGCCACGACCAACATGCAGGCCGTGGCTATCCAGCGTCGCTACGGACGGGTGATTCTTAACTCCTTCCACGCAGTGTGGTCAGTGGGTGCCATCATCGGCTCCTTGCTGGTGTCGGCCGGCCAAGCGATCGGTGACATGGCCGGATTTGGCCCCAACAAAAATGCTGCTGGTGATGTTGTTTCTGATCCTTACCTCTACCCACGCTACATGTGGACGATGATTACGGTTGTCCTCATCCTCGCCGTTGTAAGTCTCATCATCTCCCCGAAGATGCTCGAATATGGCCGTGAGAAAGACTCGATGGTCGATGAGCAGGGTAACAAGATTAAGTTCGCCGCGCCGATGAAGGCCTTTGCTGCCCTCTGTGCAGCCATGGCGTTCTTCTATGCTATCGACTTTGGTATTCAGAACTGGTCCCCGCTTTATTTGGAACAGCTCCTCGATGCAGATAAAGCCACCGCTCCTCTAGGTGTTACGGTCTACACCATCTTTGGTTTGATCGCCCGTTCCCTCGCCGATCGCGTAGTCAACAAGCTGGGTGAGGTCAAAACTCTCGCACTGGCTGCAGTTGTCTCCATCATCGGTATGATTGTCGTGCTGACAGCTTCGAACGCTATCGTAGCTGTGGTTGGTTTCGCCATTGTGGGTTGTGGTGTTCCGATTACCGCACCTCTCTGCTTCTCGACTGCCGGATACATGGTTCCCATAAACCAGATGGACGAGGCCGTCGGCCGGCTCAACCTGTTCAATTACGCTGGTACCGTTTTCGGTGGCGGCATTGTCGGTTTGATTGCTGGCGACAATTTGAAGATCGCTATGATCTTCCCCTTGGTGATGGCAATTCTGCTTCTGCTGACCTCGCCGTCCTTTAAGAAGCCTGACGTCATTGTTGACTAAAGTACCCGTACTGCCCGGCAGTACGTAGTATTTCCAGCCTCATAACGATGCCCCCTCCAGAATCATCCGGAGGGGGCATCGTTATAGGAAACTGCATATGGAGTTAGGTGGATCGTCTCCTATTTGAGAACATTCGTGAGTTTGATGTCACCAACATCCACCCACTTTATCGCCTTCCTCAACAGCTTCCAGGTTGGTGGGACGGCGAAAGAAGGGGGACAGGCCCACAAGGGCGACACACATCACGAGCGGGAAGATCATTGCTACCTTCATATTGCCTTGCGAGATGAGACCAACCACACCGCCGCCCAGCAGGGTGCCAATGTAGTTGAAGAGGTTAAGGCGTCCAATAGCTTCGTCGAGCTGTTCCATTGGCACCAGGTAGCCTGCAGTCGAGAAGCAGAGAGGTGCGGTAATCGGAACACCACAACCCACAATGGCGAAACCAACCACGGCCACGACCGGGGACTTAGCGAGCAGAACGATGACCATACCAATAAGGGAAATGATGGAGGCGACGAAGAGGGTCCTGCTTTCACCAAAGCGGCGGGCGAGCCGATCAGCGACGATACGGGCAATCATACCGAGAACCATGTAGCAGGAGAGACCCAGCGGAGCAATGGCCTTATCAGCATGCTCGATATCCGTCAGGAAGACCGCAGACCAGTTCTGAATACCAAAGTCGATGGTGTAGAAGAAGACCATGGCTGCGCAGAGAGCTGCGAAGATCTTCATTGGCGGATTGAACTTCTTCTTCACATCAGCGCTGGTCTCGTCCTCTTCATGACCGTACTTGAGCATCTTCGGGGAGATGATAAAGATGACGATTGTGAGGAGGATAATGAGGGTCAACATCGTCCACATGTAGCGCTGGTAGAGGTAAGGATCGCCGTCAGCGGTGGGGCCGAATCCCATCTTTCCAGCAGCCCACTGGCCCAGAGAGACTACGAGGGAGCCGACGATGGCACCGGCCGACCACACTGCGTGGAAGGAGTTGAGAATCACTCGTCCGTAGCGACGCTGGATAGCCACGGCCTGCATGTTGGTCGTTGCATCAAGTGCACCCACGGCAAAACCATAGAAGATCGTGCAGACTATAAAGACGGGGATCTTAGAGCTACCGGGGGCTGCAGGGCCGAAGGTGAGGCCAAAACTGGCAAGGATAAGTAGTGCAAGTGCGACACGAATAGCGAAGGCGCTGGAAGTCTTACTAGCAACAATGGTAATAACCACAGAACCCACTGCGGCGAAAGCTGAAAGAGCGAGAACGACGAGAGCGATCTTGGAAGCTGAGATACCCAGTAGGGGCATAAGAGAGGGCAGAGATGTTAGGAGAGCCACCATCAGCATTGCCTGAATAGCAAACGCTGCGGAGTCTGCAGCACGAGCTTTCTTCAGCTCGGGGGTGATAGTGGACAGGGCTAACGGATCCGCGTTCTTGGTAAACAAAGACATCAACGTCTCCTTTGGGCGAATTACTAACCTGCACTCACACTATGACTCTTACGTCCCTCTTATTTTTCGGCTCTCTAAAACCTTTCTGAGCGTCTGAGAACTTTCTTAATTTCTTGCGCAGCAGTGCCCTTGTGAATCGATGTGAGACTCGTCACTATGCGGAATTATTTGAAAACCGAGACAACTCTCATCTCACATAACCCAAAGATAGCTTCGATTTTTGTTAGATACGACGAATAAGTATTTTCGTATTGTGGAATTGAGGTAGTTTTGGGTAAATAATGATGAAAGTCTCTGACACAACAAAAAACTTTTTCGCAATTTACGCTTCTACCCCCATATTTCACCCCCATTTTTACCCCCTTCACTACCCCCGTTGCTACCTTTCGCCATTTTTTGCCACCTCAAACTGCACTAGGGGCTCCCTTCCCACCAGAAGAAGGGAGCCCCTAGTTACGGACTATTTACACGTGTAACGCAAAGCTAGTCACGTGGCTTCTCGACAATTTCGTAGACCTCGATAATGTCGTCAACCCTAATGTCGGAATATCCAACTGTCAGACCACATTCAAAACCTTCACGAACTTCCGTCACGTCATCCTTTTCACGCCTCAGCGAGTTTACAGACGTCTCCGGACAGATAACATTGCCATCCCGCACAATACGAGCCTTAGCATTACGTCGGACAATTCCGTCCTTAATCATGCAGCCAGCGATCGTACCAACCTTTGAGGACTTGAACAGCGCACGGATCTCGGCATGACCAATGACATGCTCTTCGTAGATCGGCTTGAGAAGACCCTTCAGCGCCTTCTCAACTTCATCAATAGCCTCGTAGATGACAGTGTAGTAACGGATCTCCACACCTTCACGGTTGGCGATCTCCGTGGCCTTGCCCTCGGCACGAACGTTATAACCAATGATGACAGCGTCAGACGCTTGCGCCAGCATGACGTTCGTCTCCGTCACAGCGCCAACACCACGGTCAATGATGTTGAGCTCGACTTCGTCGTCAACCTCGATATCCAGCAAGGCGGACTCGAGAGCTTCGACCGTACCAGAGTTGTCACCCTTAAGGATAAGGTTGAGCTTCGACGTCTCCTTCAGGACCTCATCGAGATCCTCCAGGCTGACGCGTTTACGAGTCTTGGCTGCCAGCGCATTTCGCTTGCGTGCATCACGCTTCTCAGCAATCTGCCGGGCGATACGGTCTTCTTCAACAACTAAGAAGTTATCGCCTGCACCGGGGACGCTCGTAAAACCGAGTACCTGCACCGGTCGAGACGGCTTCGCTTCCGCGAGGTCGTTACCGTATTCATCGACCATGCGACGCACACGACCGTAGGACTCACCAGCGACAATCGAGTCGCCAATATGTAGAGTACCGCGCTGAACCAGCACCGTTGCCATTGGTCCACGGCCACGGTCAAGATGAGCTTCAATGGCAACACCCTGTGCCGGCATATCCGGATTGGCGCGTAGGTCGAGCGTGGCATCAGTGGTCAGCAGCACAGCCTCCAGCAGCTTATCGATATTGACACCATGCTTAGCATCAATTTCGACGAACATTGTCTCGCCGCCGTATTCTTCCGGCACCAAGCCGTATTCAGTCATCTGGCCGCGGACACGCTCAGGGTTTGCCGACTCTTTGTCAATCTTGGTGATGGCCACCACGATCGGAACGTCTGCAGCTTTGGCATGGTTAATAGCTTCCACTGTCTGCGGCATAACGCCATCATCAGCGGCAACCACGATAACGGCCAAGTCTGTCGACTTGGCACCTCGTGCGCGCATAGCCGTGAATGCCTCGTGGCCAGGAGTATCGATGAACGTGATCACACGAGTACGTCCATCCATCGGAAGACGCACCTGGTAGGCGCCGATGTGCTGGGTAATACCACCAGCTTCACTCTCACCAACATTGGTGCGGCGAATGGTGTCCAGCAGACGAGTCTTACCGTGGTCGACGTGGCCCATAATGGTAACCACCGGCGGACGACGCTTAAGTTCATCATCGTCACCGGCATCCACACCGAATTCGAGATCGAAAGATTCGAGCAGTTCTCGATCCTCATCCTCAGGACTGACCACCTGGACCTTGAAGTTCATCTCGTCACCGAGGAGCTCCAGGATATCGTCTGACACAGACTGGGTAGCCGTTACCATCTCGCCGAGGTTGAACAACACCTGTACCAGCGATGCCGGGTTGGCATCGATCTTCTCCGCGAAGTCAGCGAGGGAAGCACCACGGGAAAGGCGCACAACTTCGCCATTGCCCTTGGGAAGCCGCACACCGCCCACTGAGGGCGCCTGCATTGCTTCATACTCCTGCTTCTTCTGTCGCTTCGACTTCTTTCCACGACGTGGTGCAGATCCTGGACGGCCAAAGGCACCAGCAGTACCTCCGCGACGGCCTCCACGACCACCACGGAAACCACCACCGTTGCCGGGGCCATTACCCGAGCCTGCTGGGCCTCCGGGGCCACGGCTACCACCGCCGAAACCGCCACCGCGACCACCACGACCGCCAGTTGCGGGAACTGGCGACTCGGCAGCACCAGAATGGCGTGGCATGGCAGTAGGGGTGGGGAAACGGCCCGAACGACGGTTCTCGCCACCACCGCGGTTACCGCGGTTGTTGGAAGAGCGTCCGCCCTGACCACCAGAACGCCCACCCTGGTTACTACCCCCCTGGCCACCTTGGGCGCTAGGACGCGGACCGGGACGGCCGCCACCTGGACGCGGCATCGGCCGCGGAGCTGGCTGCTCATCGGGAGTGGAAAAGGGATTATTAGCAACATGTGGACGGCGTGCAGCAGCCTTCGCAGCAGCTGCCGGTGAAGGACGGGGTGCGCGCGGTTTCGCAGCTGCACCAGGCTTCGGAGCCTTCACCGTCTTTGCTGTGTCCTTGGCGACAGCAGCAGGACTCGGCTTAGCAGCGGCCGTGGAAGACTCATCTGCTGCTGTACTTGTGGTGGGAGAAGCAGGCTTCGAGGCCGGCTTCTTGGGAGCCGCCGGCTTGGCGCTCACCTTAGCGGGGGCAGCGTCCAGCGTCTCTCTATCTGTTGCAGCTTTAACCGCAGCAGTGGGTTTAGCTGCGGGCTTCTTTGCTGCGGGCTTCTTGGCGCTAGCAGCAGTCTTCTTGCTGGCGGGCTGCGGGGTCGCGTCAGCCTGGACAGCTTTTTCAGCGAATTGTTTGCGGATACGACGCGCGACCGGAGCTTCTACTGTGGAGCTCGCGGATTTTACGAATTCGCCCTGCTCATTCAGGGTCTCTAAAAGTTGTTTGGATGTTACTCCGAGCTCTTTTGCTAGCTCGTGAACACGGGCCTTTCCAGCCACTTTTCTCCTCACTCAGAGGTCAAGCGCCGAAAAGGTGCTCGACCTCAATGTTTACTGTGATTGCCGTTCATCGGAGGGACTTCACGGTGTACTCATCAGGGGTCGGTCTCACTTTCATATCTGTCGATGGGGTGTCACTCTGCCGAGTGAACCTCTCCATCCGGGGTGCTGCACCATGCTGATACTGCCTGAGTCGCAGTATCGGTGTTCAGCAATCCTTGCACGCGTAAGGCTCGGTGGAATGCATGACGCTGCAGTGCGAGTTCGTATACTTGCTGATCAGGCAAGATCCATGCTCCCCTACCGGGCAGCACAGCCTGTGGGTCAAATACCAGCTCGGTACCGTCAGTAGTAGTCCTGCTGACGAATCGCCACAGTGTCGAGCACTCTCGTCGTTCCCGCGTCACAATGCACATCCGGGTAGGACGATGAACCTTACGTATAGCCACAGGCTATTGTATCGAATTCCGTGGTAAATCCCCGAATTCGAAGCTCTGGGCGCGGCGCATGCCCGTGCGCGAACGTTAAGAGTCCGTACGCTCCGGAGGCTCGGTAGTCACACCATCCGAACGGATATCGATACGCCAACCTGTCAGACGCGCCGCCAACCGAGCATTCTGGCCCTCTTTTCCAATGGCTAGCGACAGCTGATAATCAGGCACAATGACGCGAGCAGCCTTCGTTTCCTCGTCCAACACGGTCACTGACAGTGCTTTAGCTGGAGAAAGAGCGTTACCCACGAAAACGGCAGGATCATCATCCCAGTCAATGATGTCGATCTTCTCCCCACCCAGTTCGCGCATGACGTTCCGGACGCGCTGTCCCATCGTACCGATGCAGGCACCCTTGGCGTTGATACCATCCTTGAGAGAACGAACTGCAATCTTCGAACGGTGACCAGCTTCACGTGCAACTGAGGTGATCTCAACCTCTCCGGCATCAATTTCCGGAACTTCCAGACGGAATAGTTCACGCACCATATTGGGGTGAGTCCGGGACAGCAGAATCTGCGTACTGCTTGCTCCTCGTCGCACACCGACAACGAAGCACTTCAGTCGATCGCCGTGGTTGTACTGTTCCCCGGGTACCTGCTCACTCGGAGCAAGAATACCCTCTTGGGAGTCCATTTCCGTACCCAGCTGTACTACAACCATACCGCGCTTGTTGGCGGCAGCGTCACGCTGTACGATTCCAGCGACAATCTCGCCCTGCTGTGCAGCATATTGGCCGTAAGTGCGGTCATTTTCCGCATCCCGGAGACGCTGCAAGATGACCTGCCGCGCGGTGGTCGCTGCAACGCGGCCAAAGTTTTTAGGGGTGTCGTCATACTCTGAGATGATGGCCCCGTCCTCATCGAACTCTTTCACGATAACGGCGACAGCACCCGTCTTTTCGTTGATATCAATAGAGGCGTGTGGCTGGTGGCCTTCAGTATGGCGGTAAGCGCTCAAAAGAGCCTGACGGATGGTTTCGATCATATCTTTGACCGGGATGCCTTTTTCGGCTTCAATCATCCGCAGTGCGGCCAGATCGATATTCACTTGTTACTTCCCTTCCTGGTGGGTGAGCGCAGCGAGTTTCTCGTCGTCCATAGCAATCTCCCAGTCCACATCGGAGGGCTCGGAGAATTCAAAGTCAATCATGGCCACAGCGATCGTGGCAAAGGGAACCGTGTGTACGGCGATGCGCTTAGGGTTAATACGTTGCCCCTTCTTCACAGCCGGGGCAGTAACAATGGTCACTGCATCATCGCTGACAGTACCGATCCGGCCCTGTAGAGAAGAACCGTCTGTCATTTCAATCGTCACTAGAGAGCCGCGATTACGCTGCCACTGTCGGAGACGTATCAAGGGACGATCCAGCCCCGGACTTGTCACTTGTAGCAGATAGGGAGTGGATCCTTCATCGTGTTTATCGAGTTCCTGGGAGAGAATCTCGGAAAGCTCCACGATAGTGTCGAGAGAGGGGCCAAGTTCAGAATCGTCGTCAACGCAAATCTCAATCACGCGCTGACCATCTTCCCGCCGGAACAGGACATCAACAAGCTCGGCATCGTGCTCGCGGAGCACAGGGCTTACGATATCTGCCACGGCATCTTCGGTGGCGAGGCGACGGACCTCATCAGACGAGGAGTGGGGCATTCTGCCTTCTTTCGATTGTGTCATCGTCTCCAGGATACCCACCTTGGGGGTGAAGTTCGCATCTTTTCTCTCAACCCGACACACAGTTCCGCCGGAGACTCTGGCACAATAAGTCGCGTGACTATAGATGAGCAGCGCCTAGCTAGTGTGTCGGCAGGACACCCCTTAAACTCCGGAAAAACTTACTGTAATCGTCGGCAGTTTCTGTTAGGGGCGTGTGCAGTTGGTCTAACTCCTATGGTTGCAGGTTGTACGCGCGGCCGCCAGGACACCGTTGACCCCCTCTACCAGCTGCTCGATAGCGCCCAGCGCGACGTCGAGGCCGCGCGCGCTCTACGCTCGTCTTCCGGACAAGTGGAAGATGTCATTACGGTGCGGAAGGCACATATTGCTGCACTCCAAGCTGAAATTGCCCGCCAAGAAAAACTCTGGGAAAGGCCGGCAACATCCTCTTCAACCGCAACTCACACGGAGGGCTCGCTGAAAAAACTACGCCGACACCTCACCGATGCTTCTCAGGAAGCACTTTCGGTGGTTGCTTCGAACGCAGGGTACCGCGCCGGTCTTGCAGGAAGCATTGCAGCCTCGTGCAATGCTCTCGCTAAGGTGGTGCTCTCCTAATGCTTTCTGATACCGATACTCGCGCTCTTGGAGATGCGCTCCGAAGTGAATACGCTGCCATTTTCGGCTATGGGGTAGTGTCTGCCTATATCTCTGGCGCGCGCAACAGTTCTATTGCTGAGGTGTGGTCCGCTCATCGCTCACGCCGAAATCGCATTATCCATCTGATCGAATCTTCCGGTGAGAAAACTCCTCTGCCAGAGCTGGCGTACACCTCTCAGGACAAAGTGTGGGACAACCTCACCGCAATTCAACTGGCTGCGCGTATTGAAGATGATTGCTCGGTGGCATGGTCTCGGGCACTACAGCAGTGCACTACTCCAGAATGCCGCAAACTCGCTATGCAAGCCCTCCTACATACCGCAGAATGGACGACGCGCTGGCGAATGGCTGCTGGGACGTCTCCTGCTATCGATCCACTCCCGGGGCTTCGTCGGCCCGATGATAAGCGTGTCAAGGAAGTGGACCCCGGTGCTGCTCCCTCCCCCACTACTCCGACTAGCCCGTCGACGAGCTCCACAGAGACCGCCGACAGTACTCTCTCCACCCCCGCTACGAATGACAACATGTCACGCTGGTACTACAACGATCAATACTCCTCGACCGTCCCCTACCCCACGGATGCCACGAGCTCCTCGTATAGCGAGACTAGCGAACCCGCTACAGGAGACTACGACGCTACGAGCCGCTAACACCGTGGCCTAGACCGTTCCTTCGCCGTCGGTTCGTCAACTGCACATAAAAAAACAACTGGGCGCCCGCCAGGGGTGCCCAGTTGTCGTTTATGGCGGTTATCGAGCAGTCAGTACATGTAGCGCAGCTGCCGGCTCCATCTCCTCTGACTCACCAGTCAGGCGGTTACGGAGCTCAACCTTTCCGTTGGCCCAGCCTCGTCCAATAACAAGGACATGCGGCATACCCAACATTTCGGAGTCTTTAAATTTCACACCGGGAGATGCCTTGCGGTCATCCAGCAGCACCTCGAGACCAACGGCAGATAGTTGCTCAGCCATCTCTACAGCGGCTTCTGCAACTCCCTCTGCTTTATTGGCGACAACAACGTGCACGTCCCACGGCGCCACCTCCGCTGGCCAGCGTAGGCCCTTCTCATCATGGAACTGTTCAGCAATCACAGCAACAAGACGGGAGACACCAATACCGTACGACCCCATGGTCACCCGCTGGGGCTTGCCGTCTTCTCCCAACACATCAAGTTCGAAAGCATTAGTGTACTTGCGTCCCAGCTGGAAGATATGACCAATTTCGATACCGCGGGCAAGCGTGAGCGTGCCTTTCCCATCCGGCGCCGGATCCCCCTCTCGAATCGTTGCAACATCAAGGACACCAGTGGGGGTGAAGTCTCGTCCTACCACTGCATGGAGACGGTGCATATCGGGCTGGCCGCCACCGACCACCCATGATGTCCCAATGACGGCACGGGGATCTACATAGTAGGCAATGTCATTATCGAGCAATTCGAGCGGACCGATATAACCCTTCTTGATGAAGGGGTACTTCTCGAAGTCCTCTGTTTCGAACAGTTCCACCTCAGTCGGGTCAAACGCGGCTTCCAAACGCTTTTGATCAAGTTCACGGTCACCGGGAATACCAATACCGAGTGGTACCCATTCCCCACCGGGTTTTCGCGTCTTCACCATCAGCGTCTTGAGAGTCTGATCGGCGGCAATCTCACCATGACCGGCCTCTTGTAAACAGCTGACGAGTTCGTCGATGGTCCCCGCACCTGGGGTGGGAATATCTTCCATCTCGGGTTGCCCGTCAATAGTCTGTGCGTCCGGAACAGGAATGCGCACTGCCTCTACATTGGCGGCATAGTCTGAGCCGGTAGAGCGTACAAAGGTGTCTTCACCGGCGGGTGAGACAGCGAGGAACTCTTCGGAGGCGGATCCTCCCATTGGCCCAGACATTGCGGTACAAATAACGTACTCAATCCCCAGTCGGTCAAAAATGCGCTGGTAGGCACCACGGTGTGCTTGGTAGGCAGCCTCTAGGCCAGCGTCATCGATATTGAAAGAGTACGAATCCTTCATCACGAATTCGCGGCAGCGAAGGAGACCAGCACGCGGACGTTCCTCATCGCGATACTTTGTCTGGATTTGGTAGAGGATCAACGGCAGGTCCTTATAGGACGTGCACTGGGACTTCACGGTGAGGGCAAAAAGCTCTTCGTGCGTTGGGCCCAGGAGGTAGTCGGCGCCTTTACGATCCTTCAAACGGAACAAGGCGGAGCCGTATTCCGTCCAACGGTGGGTAGTTTCATACGGTTCGCGGGGAAGCAACGCCGGGAGTTCGATCTGCTGAGCGCCGATTCCGTCCATTTCCTCGCGGACAACTTTTTCAATGTTGCGGAGCACCCGTAGGCCAGCGGGCAGCCACGAGTAAATGCCCGGGGCGATGCGGCGGATGTAACCGGCACGAACGAGCAGCTTGTGGCTGGCTACTTCGGCGTCGGCAGGGTCTTCTCGGAGAGTACGCAAAAAAAGCGTCGACATTCTGGTGATCACAGACAGTTAGCCTAGTCCTTTTGGCCAATTGACACACGTCAGGCTGCCGATGCCCAAAACCGAACGAGGGCAGACTCGTAGCTTCCGAGGCGAACACTAAGCCACTGGGGTTAGTGCGGCTCAAACATTAAGGAAGATCGTTCGCTGCCTCGTTGGCCTTTTGACCTTCTACCACTTCTGAAACGGTGAATCGGACGAAGAGCACACTCAAGATGCCCATAAGGACGGCTAAGCCCAGACAGACAAAGAGGGTAAGGAGATAGCCCTCGCCCAAGGCATGAAGCTGAGTGTCATTCATCGCCGTAATGGGAATATCCGCTCCACCGAGATGCCGTGTGTAAGACTGTGCAAGTGCGCCAGCGAAAGTGAGCCCAATCGGCCCGCCCAAGGTCTGTGCCACAAGAGAAATGGCCGTAAGAGGACCAACATCAATCGGTTTCACGCCCGCTACTACAGAGAGGGTCAGAGCGATGCTCACCAAGCCTACGCCATAGCCAATAACGAGGGTAGGCGGGAAGATATTGGCCCAGAAGCTGGACTGCTCATTAATGGTGGTACCCCAACCGAAACCAATCATCATGAAGACGCAGCCGGCGACAATAATCCACCGAGGCGCCCACTTCATGGAAACCTTAGATGCGGTACCAGCACCGAGGGCTAGAGCGAATGCAAACGGGATGAAGGCTAGTCCAGCGTGCAGCGTTGTGTACTTCAAGATGGTTTGCACATAAAGCGCCACGAACACCGCAACGGTCGTCATGATGGCACCGAGTAGGAAAATGGCGACAAACGTAAATACACGGTCCCGGCGCTCAAAGAGGTTGAGGGGAAGCACTCCATTGGTGGTGTGCTTCTGTGTGATGAAAAAGGCGCCGAGAGCGGCAATCCCCACTACGAGGGATGTAATAACCAGCGGATTCGTGAGTCCCGAACCAGCATTGGTGAGACCGAAAACGATAGCAGTCGATCCAAGAGTGGCCAAGATCGCACCCCGTACATCCAAAGGCACCCGCTGTCCCTGCACTGGGCTCAACGCAAAGTATCCGGCAATCACGATGAACACGCCAATGGGAACGTTGATGAGGAAGATCCACTCCCAGGAGATCGTTGTCAGGGCTCCACCGATGATCAGGCCGAAGACGGACCCCAAACCGGTCATTGCTGACCACACTGCAAATGCCTGGTTGCGAGCCTTTCCGGGAGGATAGGTCACCACAATAAGGGCCATACCAGAGGGCGACGCTACTGCAGCACCCAGTCCCTGGAGAACTCGAGCCAGAATGAGCATAAGTGGCCATCGGGAGAGCCCACATAGTAGCGAGGCGACAGTAAATATTCCCACACCAATGAGGAACGCACGTTTGCGTCCCAAAACATCCCCGATACGCCCGCCGAGAAGGAGTAGGCCGCCGTAGGCCAAAGCGTAGGCGGTAATCACCCAAGAACTTGCTGATTCAGAGAGCCCCAACTCCCGTTGGATGGGAGCGAGAGCGAGGTTAACGACGGTGCCGTCAACCACCACCATGAATTGGAGGAGAGAGAGTACCAACAGCGGGAGACCGAATGCGGTCGTCTTCTCCTGCGGCGCAGCAGCCTGGGGAGTATCAGTCATGGGGGAACTCCTTCGCAGGGGTTTCTAACGTGGCGAGAGTGAGGCGGGAAACATCGCCCACCACGATAATGGCCGGTGCAGAAACCCGATTACTCACTAGACTATCTGCCATCTGTTGCAAATCGCCATTTACCACTGTCTGCGTGGCATGAGTTCCCTGCGAAATAGCACAGATTGGAGTACTTGGTGAGAGTCCTTCAGTGAGAAGAGTCTGTGCAATTTCAGCACTCCGCTTTACTCCCATGAGGATGACAAGTGTTTCCGCACTTCGCGCCAATGCCTGCCAGTCGGGGTCAGCATCCGCAGAATGCCCAGTGACGATGGTGACCGCCTGCGCCACACCTCGGTGGGTGACCGGGATACCAACACTTGCCGGCACTGCTAGGGCAGAGCTGATGCCAGGAATGACGGTAACGGGAATGCCTGCCGCCTGGCAGGCGAGGGCTTCTTCCCCACCCCGGCCGAAGAGAAAGGGGTCCCCGCCTTTCAGACGTGCTACCGTTTTTCCTTCCTTAGCGGCCTTCACAATGAGACCGTTGATGTCATGCTGAGTAACACTGTGACCCCCTCGCCGGTATGGAGTCTTCCCAACCTGAATAATCTCCGCCTGCGGAGCATGCTCCAACACAGCAGGGCTGACCAGCCGATCCACAAAAACTACATCTGCGATAGCAAGTGCATCAACTGCCGCCAAGGTGAGGAGGCGAGGGTCTCCAGGCCCGGCGCCAATCAGAATGACGCGACCGGTAGAAGAATGAGAAGGAGAGGTCATGCGTTTCCTTCGCGGGTTTTATGGTAGTGCTGGGCGGCATGGACAAAGCGCTGAGCCACGGCTGGGCGTGCTACCGGGTGGGTGTGCAGATAGCTGGCGTAGAGAGTGGGGCTTGCCCATCCCTCGGCTATGACGTTCTGATTGTCGTGGTTCTCCCACTGCCAGGCCGTATCGATGCGATGACTGTCTGGCGGTTCCGTAATGTGAGTCCGGTGGAATTCGTGTCCACTGATCCGCTCACCTGGGTGGAATGCCCAGGAGGCGCTAGTACACGTTGCCTCCCGGTACCCCAAGGTCAGCCGCCCACTGAAGGTCGTGCGGCAGGGAAGAACGCCTGCTAGGGGTGTTCCATCAAGTGCTGCGGAAAGGTACACCAGTCCAGCGCACTCAGCCCAGATTGGCATCCCGGCGGTGGCGGCGGCACGAATACTCGTCAACAGCGTGTGATTCCGGGTGAGGTCGGTGAGGTGTTCCTCTGGGAAGCCTCCCGGGATGAGGAGCCCTGCGGCGGAATCTGGTAGTTGGTCGGTGGCGGGGTCAAGAAGATGAATGTGTGCTCCGGCTGCACGGAGAAGTTCCACTTCTTCGGGGTAAGTGAAAGAAAAAGCTGGTCCGCCGCACACCACAATGGTGGGAGACAGCGCAGGCGGAGAAGCTGCAGCTGGAATGGATCCCGGAGGGCAGTCCACTAAGTGTTCATCATTATCGCGCAGCGCGTCTGCTGGGTTCCAGGGTGCAGTATCCACCGCGGGGGCTGCGGGTTGCGCCAGGTTAGCGAGTACCTCCAGGTCACAGTAGGTCTGTAGGTGTGTGGCGAAGCTTTCCAGTGCTTGGTCTGTTTCCTGCCATGCTTCCGCTGTGGTGATAAGCCCCAGGTGCCGCGAGGGGCGTTCAGCTGCTGGCAAGGTGGGGATGGTTCCGAGAACCGGAAAACCGGCCCGCTGGCAGGCGTGTTCCAGGATCGCAGCATGCCGAGTAGTTTTCACCCGGTTAATGAGTGCTCCCGCGAAGCGCAGTGGAGTAGTGGAGTCTACCGCTGGATAGGTACGGATTCCGTAGAGCAGTGCAGCCAACGTGTCACTGGTGTGAGATCCATCTACGACAAGAACAATGGGGAGAGTGAGAAGTTGCGCAACATGGGCGGTGGATCCATAGGGGATCCGTGGGGCGTCTGCAGCGAGATTCATCCGACCGTCGTAGAGACCCATCACGCCTTCCACAAGGGCAAGGCGGTGCCCCTCTGCTCCATAACGGTAGAGAGGCAGAATGGCATCCTCATCACACAGGACAGGGTCTAGGTTGCGGCAGGACTGCCCGCTCGCCACCTGGTGGTACCCCGGATCGATGTAGTCGGGGCCGACTTTGAATCCAACGACACTACCGTGGGGAGCATAAAGATTCCGAAACGCACGCAAAAGACCTGCGGTAACGAGAGTCTTCCCGACCTGTGAGTGCATACCGGCGATAACGAGTCCCGGCGCAACTGGGCTTACCATTCGATCCCTTTTTGCCCACGTCGGCCCACATCCATGGGGTGTTTGATTTTCTCCATTGAGGTCACGAGGTCGGCGGCGGCGATGAGTTCTGCGGGTGCTCGTCGGCCTGTGATAACGACATGTTGTTGTCCTGGACGCTGCTTAAGTGTGTCGATAACTTGTTCGCAATCTACCCATCCGCGCTCTAGCACATAGGTGAACTCGTCAAGAAGGTAGAAACCATACTCTTCGTCCGCAAGACGCCGGGTGATTTCCGCCCAGCCAGCTGCAGCGGCGGCGGCTGGATCGTCATCCTGCTGGTGACGAATCCACGACCAGCCGCTTCCGAGTTTGTTCCAGTCGACGGGAGCACCTCGTCCGGTGGTATCGTGGAGTGCCCCGAGTTCTCTGAAGGCGGTTTCCTCCCCTACTTTCCACTGAGGGGATTTCACGAACTGGAAAACTGCCAGAGGGATACCTGCGTTCCAGGCGCGCAGTGCCATCCCGAATGCTGCTGTGGATTTTCCCTTGCCATCACCGGTGAACACTGCGGTGATAGGAATCTGACGTCGCTGGCGGGTGGTGAGTCCGTCAGCAGGTGCGGGTTGGGCAAGCTGACCCTGGGGCATCGTCACCCTCTCTTCTGCTGGTAGTCCGTTACGGACGAGAGACTAATACAGCGGGCACCTGCCGCTTCCGCGAGGCGTTGTGCCAGGCCCAGCCGGATTCGGCCTTCTTCACAATCTACTACCAGGGTACTAGCCGGCAGCCCACGTAGCTGCTGTGCCACGGTAAGGGTCTCTTCGCGCGGCGAGTACCCGGGGCAGGTGGAAACGGTGGCCCGCCCATCGGTGAGAATGACGAGGGCCAAGGCGATGCCATCGTCTTTGGTGTGCTCTCGGTTAAGAAGAGAGACGGCCTGACGAAGAGCTCCTGCGAGCGGGGTGCGTCCTCCCACAGTGAGGTTATCGAGCGCTGCTGCCGCCCGGTCGAGCGAGCGGGTAGGGGGAAGAACCTCCCGACCCTCCGCCCCTTGGCAGTCGATAAGCGCAACTTTGTCTCGATGTTGGTAAGAGTCTGTCAGGATGTCTCCCATGAGAGTGCGTACCGCGGAGATACGGGCTCGTGCCGCCATTGATCCGGAGGTATCGAGGAGAAAGACGACGAGCGTTTCACGAGTGCCATGGGTCTCAGCACTGCGGAGGTGCTTCCCTTGCACATGTGGAGAGGTTGGGGAGCTGAGAGCAGCCTCTGTGATCGTCGCTGCCGGGTGCAATGGCAGGCCAAGCAAGAAATCAACCGCCCGTACTCGGTAGCCGCGGTCGGACTGCCCGCGAACGCTCCCCGCTCCCCCTCCCGCCGCCGTGACGGTAGGGGGAGCTAGATGGTGGCGGAGAAGCTGGGCATCCGTACGGATGGCAGCTGCAGTAATCGGGGCGGGACCACTATCCTTCGTCAGACTAGAGGTCATGCGCCCCGCCTCATCAAAAGGGTGGGGTGGCCGCTCCTGCGAGGTAGTGGGGAGGTCATTATTTGATGATGTCGGATCGCTCTGATCTGCAGCCAGGGGCGAGTCTGCGGAGGCGCCGGGCGGTATGTGCGGTGTGCCGGACGGAGGAGCTTGTGGTGGGGCGCTAGCCTGTAGTAGCTCAGAAATCTGATCTTCCGACATTTGGGGTGGGTCAAAGGGTGCCCGGCGCCGTCGATGCGGGAGTGCTAGTAGCGCGGCCTCCCGCAAGTCCTCATCGGTGACGGTGGTACGTCCCTGCCATGCGGCGTGGGCACATGCTGCCCGTGTCATCACGACATCGGCACGCAACCCATCAACCCCCGCATGGGTGGCAATTCGGGAGATGCGCAGCACGAGCTCGTCGGAGATCTCGACCGTGGGGAGCACTTCGCGGGCGATATGGAGTCGTGTGCGCAACTGGCTGGTGGCGTCCTCCCACAACCGTACGAAACCGGAAGGGTTCGCGTCATAAGCGAGCCTCCGACGTACAATCTCGACTCGTTGGGCAGGGTCGGAAAGGGGCTCACTCTCCACGCTAAAACCAAAGCGGTCGAGAAGCTGTGGACGTAGTTCTCCCTCTTCCGGGTTCATCGTCCCCACCAAGATGAACGAGGTCTGTGCAGTATGCGAGATACCATCTCGCTCAACATGGACGAAGCCCGTGGCTGCGGCATCGAGGAGGACATCCACAAGGTGGTCTTTCAGCAGATTAATCTCATCAACGTAGAGGACACCGCCATCTGCTTGGGAGAGAAGCCCGGGTTGAAAGTGGTAGTCAGAGGATTCCAGAACTGCTGCTAAATCGAACGATCCCACCACGCGGTCTTCGGTGGCCCCAAGTGGAAGCTCAACGATGGGATGCTCCGCTTCTCCTAGAAGCGGAGCCATTCCCCGCACTGCAGTAGTTTTGGCAGACCCTTTGGCTCCTCGAATCACCACTCCTCCGATTCGAGGATCGATGGCCAGTAGGCAGAGGGCTTCTCGCATCTGTTGCTGCCCAACGATAGCGGCGAAGGGGTAGGCAGGTGGCGGGGTAGTCGATACGGTGCTCATAGGAGAAAGCTTAGGGTGTTCGCGGAACGAAATGAAGCGATCGGGCGTATACCATGGGAGGTGACCTTCTCTCCTCGCGGAAAAGCCTCTTCTGAGCAAGGCTTAGCAGCACACTTCACAAGGATGGTTGAATGACTGCAACACATTATGACCTTGTCGTCATCGGCACTGGCTCTGGTAACTCACTTTTTGATGAACGCTTCGGCAGCCTGAAGATCGCTCTCTGCGAAGACAAAATTTTCGGTGGCACCTGCCTCAACGTTGGGTGTATTCCCACCAAGATGTTTGTTTACCCTGCTGATCGAATTCATGACCTGCAAGACCTGGATCGTCTGGGTGTCAACGCTCAGGTCAATGAGGTGCGATGGGCGGAAATTGTGGATCGGGTGTGGAACCGCATTGATCCTATTTCTGCTGGTGGCGAGCGTTACCGTGTAGAGGACTGCAGCAATATCGATGTCTATGGACATGCTGAGTTCATTGGTGAAAAGCGTTTCCGAGTAGCCGACCGCAACGGCGCCGACACTCATGAGATCACCGCCGACCGTGTTGTCCTGGCGGCTGGCTCGCGCGCGGCTGTTCCCGGAGTGGTCACTGAGTCTGGGGTGCAGTACTACACCAACGAGGACATCATGCGCATTGACCGTGTTCCAGAGCATCTTGTCATTCTCGGTTCTGGCTATATTGCCACTGAGTTCGCCAATGTGTTTTCTGGGATGGGTGCGGAAGTGACACTGATCGGCCGTTCCCAGGTACTCCTCAAGCACCTTGACTATGAACTCGCTGAACTCTTTACGGAGATCGCAGGCGAGAAATGGGATGTGCGTCTCGGACAAGGGACGACTGCCATTAACCAGATAGAAAAGCAGCGTGAAGACGGCTCCTCGTACCTCGAGACCACCATCACTTTTGCGGACGGCAGCACCGTCGCTGGAGATGCTTTGCTCGTTGCTACCGGCCGCACACCCAATGTCGATCGCCTGGGACTCGAGAACAACTCCGGTGTCACGGTCGAGAAGGGACGTGTCGTCGTCGATGAGTTTGGCCGTACCACCGCACCTGATGTATGGGCTTTCGGTGATATCTCGTCTCCTTACCAACTTAAGCACGTTGCTAATGCGGAGATGCGCGCTGTCCAGCATAATCTCATGGCAGAGTCACCCGCAGACTATCGGAAGATGCCCCACCAGGTGGTCCCGGCTGCTATTTTCACCAACCCCCAGATTGCCCATGTCGGCCTCACTGAAGAAGCGGCCCGTGCTAAGGGGGAAGCAGAGGGCTTCCCTGTGACGGTCAAAGTTCAGAAGTACGGTGATGTCGCCTACGGCTGGGCTATGGAAGACAAGCACGGGATCGTCAAACTCATTGCGAACGCGGCAACTGGTGAGCTGCTCGGCGCACACGTACTCGGGCATGAAGCTAGTTTGCTCATTCAACCCATTATTCAGGCCATGAGCTTCCATCTAAAGGTTTCTGACATGGCGCGGGGTCAATACTGGATTCACCCTGCATTGACCGAAGTTGTAGAGAATGCTTTGTTGGGTCTCGATATTCAGTAACATGTGAGACAACTCTGCAACATGGCCACCAGCGTACTGTTGTAGCTGGTGGCCATGTTTTTATTGGGCTTTTCACACACGGGAGAATAGACAACCATGCTTCGCACTCGCTTCCTGCGCAAGACTGGAGCAACTCTTGCTGCACTAGCGTTGCTTTGTGCTCTACCGTCGGCCAGCCTTCCCCGGGCAAACGCCGATGATGCCATTGACCAAGACGACGTTCCGATGAAGGATGGCGTCCCCGCTATCCTCAACCATTGGGACTGTCGCTCTGCCAAGCATCCAACTCCGGTCATCATGATTCACGGAACGTTCTCACGTCAGTTGAGCCAGATTGACACTACCCAGATGCTGCACGATAACGGTTACTGCGTCTATGGCATCAATGCCGGCTATAACCCAGATATTCTCTACACCAAGATGAACCCAGAGTATTACGGACTTGCCCACGTTGATGAAACAACAGCTCAAGTCAATGCTTTCATCGAAAAGGTGAAGCGTAAGACTGGCGCAAAGAAAGTTGACCTCATTGGGCACTCCCAGGGTGGTCTCATTATTCGCAATCGGATTACCCGCTACGGTGGGAAAGACGTACGTGTAGCTATGTTCCTATCGGGCACCCATCATGGCACCACTCTGATGGGTGCGGCGACCATGGTGAAATACGCTATGCCCCACCTTTTCCCGATAATCTCTGAACCGATCGTCGGCCCTGCGGTCTACGAGCAGATGGTGGACTCGCCTTTCATGACCAACCTCAACAAGCATCGGGATACCGTCTCTGGCGTAACCTACGTCGTCATGGTCACCCCGGATGACAAACAAGCCACGCCCTGGCAGTCTGGTTTCATCACCAACCCGGTAAAGGGTGCGACCGTCTTTAATATCAACATCAAACAGTTGTGTAATATCCCTGCGGATGACGAAATAGACCATTCCGATACCCACATCGATTACCGAGCACTACGGGTCATTCGATGGGCACTGTCCCAATCCACACAACCGGGCGCACATCCGAATTGCCTCGCTAATAAATAGTCACGAGGGTAACGGACCCGTCACTTCGTCTACCTCATCATCACTGCCCTCGCGCACTAGCGTGCAGGGCAGTGATCTATTGCGCACCGGAGGAGATCCACCTGCGCTTCTTCCACCGCCGTGGCAGAAATCGGCGGCTCATGCAGCACAAAGCCAGTCTTGCCCACAGACTGCGCAACGTGCCGCAGCCAGAGCTGACGAACCGCATCATTGTGGAAAAAACCGTGGCAGTGTGTCCCCCACACTGTTCCGACGCGGCATCCCTCCGGTGTGCCATCCGTATAGTTGAGCAAAGGTTCTCCATCCAGATACGTAGAACACCCTTCATGAATCTCATACCCCTGCACGGGATACGTCACCGCTTGAGCACTACCCTGTACTCCCCCGGCAGGCAGTGACACCAGGGAGCCGGAGAACTCAGCCACGGTCTTAGTAGATGCATAGCAAATCTTCACGGGGAGCAACCCCAGCCCACTTACCGACTCAGCTTCGTCGACCAGAAAGCAGCCCAGCATCTGATATCCCCCGCACAACCCCATCACCATTTTCCCCGCCGCTCCCGCCTGTGTCACTGCTTTATCGAGACCACGGCTCCGCAACCACTGAAGATCAGCCAACGTGTCTTTACTCCCTGGCAGGACAACAGCATCGGCAGTCTCCACTTCCCCTGGGTGTCTCGCCCAATACACGTCAACGCCCGGCTCATAGGACAGCGCTTCAAGATCCGTCGCATTAGCTAGGCGTGGATAACGGATGGCCGCGATACGGAGCCGCGTCGTCCCCGCTGCTGGCTGCGGCACCCCAACATACTGGCCTTCCACTGCTTGCAAGGAGTCTTCCGCACCATACCAGTAGCCCTGCACAAAGGGCACTACACCCAAAACGGGAACTCCAGTTCGCTCCTCTACCGTCACAAGACCTGGTTCCAGAAGGGCTTCATCACCACGAAACTTATTGACGATGAAACCTTGCAGCAGCTCCCTATCAGCGTCATCAAGGAGCTCATAGGTTCCCACAAAGTGCGCCAGCACTCCCCCACGGTCAATATCCCCCACCACAATCACCGGAATGCTGGCGGCAGCTGCCAACCCCATATTCGAGATATCGGTGGCACGCAAATTCACCTCAGCTGGAGATCCGGCCCCTTCGCACACCACAATGTCGTACTCGCGACGTAACTGCTGGAGGTCTTCCACACACAGCTTCCGCAATCCTCGACGGTCGGGAAAATAGTCACGGGCCCCGACATCGGCTACCGGTTTACCGTGCACGATGAGCTGCGATCGCTGGTCACTCCGTGGCTTGAGGAGAATCGGGTTAAGGAAGGTCGACGGAGTGATACCAGAGGCTTTGGCCTGCACATACTGCGCTCGTCCGATCTCTCCCCCGTCTGGAGTGACCGCAGCGTTGTTGGACATGTTTTGTGCTTTGAAAGGAGCCACTCGCAGTCCGCGGTGACGCAGCACTGCGCATAACGCGGTGACGAGCACAGATTTTCCCGCATTAGAGGTACAGCCAGCGATAAGAACCGCAGGAGCAAGCTCGTCCGTCGCAGCAGACTGGGCAATCTGGAGCACTGCATCAACGAGGGTCCTCATGGGTCTCCCCTCCTTCCCTCTCGTGCACACGAAGGGCATACCGAGTGAAGCGTTCTCAGTATGCCCGTGGTGTCACGTTGACCTGCTAGCGGTGCGCGGGGTCCCCAGTTCCATCTGAGCGGATTGTCAGTACTTCGTACGAATCCTCTGTCACCAAGATGGTGTGTTCGAACTGGGCAGTCCAGAGGCGGTCGCGGTTTTGCACTGTCCATCCATCGTCCCAAATATCGTAGGCTAGCGAGCCAAGGTTGATCATCGGTTCAACGGTGAGCGTCATACCCGGTTCCATGATGTCAGTGACGGAAGGCTCATCGTAGTGCAACACTGCCAGACCATTGTGAAAAGTGGGGCCAACACCATGGCCAGTAAAGTCGCGCACAACGTTATAGCCGACGCGCTTGGCGTAAGACTCAATAACGCGACCGATAACATTCACCTGACGACCGGGTCGAATCGCCTTAATACCGCGCCACATCGCCTCATGGGTGCGTTCTACAAGAAGGCGGTGTTCTTCGCTGGGTTCTCCAGCAAAAAATGTTGCGTTCGTGTCGCCGTGTACGCCGTTCTTAAATGCGGTGACGTCAATGTTGACGATATCGCCTTCCTGAATCACTGTGGAATCTGGAATACCATGGCACACAATCTCATTGAGTGACGTACAGCAGGACTTGGTAAAGCCTCGATATCCCAGTGTAGAAGGGTATGCTCCGTGGTCACACATGTACTCGTGCGCAATGCGATCCACTTCGTCGGTGGTCACGCCGGGAGCAACCGCCTCCCCGGCCACCTGGAGTGCATCAGCGGCAATTGTGGAGGCTTCCCGCATCGCCTCAATGACCTCGGGAGTCTGCACATAGGGCTCACCGATGGCTTCTTGCACATCGTCCTTCCACACATATTCAGGCCGCTCAATATCAGCGGGAACAGTACGGATAGGGGTGGGTTTGCCAGGGTATAGCGGTCCTCGAGTCATCGATAGTCCTCTCCCAATAGGATATTTCAAGTGGGGTCGGTAATGGGGTTACTCGGCGGAAAGACCTTGCTCATCGGCGATGCGCTGAGCTTCCTCAATAAGAGTGGGGACGATCTCCTTTTCCGGCACAGTCTTAATGACTTGACCCTTCACGAAAATTTGTCCTTTGCCATTACCTGAAGCACAGCCCAAATCAGCTTCACGAGCTTCACCTGGGCCGTTGACAACGCAACCCATAACCGCCACGCGCAACGGGAAGGATACGTCCTTGAGGCCCTCTTCGACCTCATTCGCTAGTTCAACAACGTCCACCTGGCAGCGTCCACATGAGGGGCAGGAGACGATCTCCAGGCGCTTGGGGCGAAGGTTCAAACTTCGCAGAATAGCTTCGCCGACCTTAATCTCTTCTACTGGCGGTGCAGACAGACTGACGCGAATAGTATCCCCGATGCCTTGCGCAAGGAGCGTACCGAAGGCAACTGACGACTTAACCGTGCCTTGGAAGGCGGGCCCAGCTTCGGTAACACCCAAGTGCAGTGGGTAGTCGCACTGGGCTGCCAGCAGTTCATAGGCCCGCACCATCGTCACGGGATCATGGTGTTTTACCGAGATGGCAATGTCGTGGAAATCGTGCTCTGCAAAAAGACCGGCTTCCCAGAGCGCAGATTCAACGAGCGCCTCGGGCGTGGCCTTACCGTACTTTTCTAGTAATCGTTTGTCGAGAGAACCGGCATTAATACCAATACGGATGGGGATATTGGCAGCACGGGCAGCAGTGGCCACTTCCTTCACTCGTCCATCGAACTCACGAATATTACCGGGGTTCACGCGAACAGCGGCACAGCCAGCATCAATAGCGGCGAAGATATAGCGTGGCTGGAAGTGGATGTCGGCAATGACCGGGATAGGGCTCTTTGCCGCGATGGCTGCCAACGCATCAGCATCTTCCTGTCGCGGGCAGGCAACACGTACAATGTCGCAGCCGGCAGCGGCAAGCTCTGCGATCTGTTGCAGAGTGGCGTTAATGTCATGGGTACGAGTGGTGGTCATCGATTGGACAGAGACCGGAAAATCGGAGCCCACGCCCACATTCCCCACCATCAGCTGACGGGTTTTCCGGCGGGGATGGAGTACCGGTTCGGGAGCTTGGGGCATTCCCAGATCCACATCGGTCACGATGATTCTCCTCTCGAAAGGCTCGGGACACCTTTCTGTATCACTTTCTAATGCTAGTCACTGCGCACGTTTACTGCATAAGCCGAACCGGGTTCACCACATCAGCGATCACCGTCACGATAAACAGCAAAACTAGGAGACCTACCACAATTGTGGTCAGTGGCAGCAGCTTAGAGTAGTCGGCTGGCCCCAACGGCTCTTTACCTTGGAGACGGCGGATAGCATCCCGCAGTTTCTCGTAGATGATGACCATCACGTGGCCACCATCCAAAGGAGGCAGTGGGATGAGGTTGAAAAGCGCGAGGCAGAAGTTAATTTGCGCCAACAGCATCAAGAAAACGGACCAGGAGCCGAAAGCAAGTGCGTCACCACCGGCCACCGAAGCACCCACTACACTCATGGGGCTATTTGCCGATCGTTCTCCACCGAAGATGGATTTGACGAGGCCTGGAATCTGGGAAGGAATATTAACGAGAGCCTTTGCAATGGCTCCATTCAGATCCCAGGAGAAACTGACGGCAGCGGGAAAAGCTGTAGCCACATTGTAGTGGCGGAGAGGTTCAAGCGGTTCCTGTCGAACGCTCACTCCGGCAACGGCAACCCGACGGAGCGTACCTTTGCCATCTTCACCGGCGTCCGGTTTCTTCACCAATCGCAATGCCTGTTGCGGCTCAATACGGTAGGTGTAGTTCTTACCGGCTCTCTCAACACTGTATGTCACTGTCGACGTCGCGGATTGAGTGAGCGAAATGACCTGATCAGGATTCTTAATTCGCGTCCCATTGACATGCGTGATGATGTCTCCCGCTTGCACTCCAGCAGTGCCTGCCGGACCTTTGCCAGTGCAGTCGGCAACTGTGCCGTCTGTACGCTGGTCAGCCACACAGGTGGTGGCGGCGACACGCGTCACCATAGGTGAGTCCATATTGGGAAGACCCCATGCTGCCGCAACCACCCAGATGAGGACAACACCCAGGAGGATGTTCATGAAGATTCCACCCAGCATCACAATGATGCGTTTCCAGGCGGGCTTTTTATACATGGCATCGGGAGCTTCTTCTTCGGTCAGCTCCTCATCCAAGATGGTCATACCAGCGATATCGCAGAAACCGCCCAACGGCAATGCCTTAATACCGTACTCAGTTTCCCCTTTACGGCGGGAAAATAGTGTTGGTCCGAAACCGATGAAATAGGCACGGACGCGCATTCCCGACCATTTGGCGGTAAGTAAATGCCCCGCTTCATGGAGCGCCACCGAGACGGCGACGCCGATGATAAAAAGAATGATGCCGAGGGCAAAGGTCATGCATGCTCCTGGAGCTTCTGCTGGGCGTGTACGCGCGCCCACGCTTCGGTAGCGAGAACATCCCCGACACTACTGGGGGTCGCTACCCACTGGTCGGCTTCGGAAAGAACGTCCGCAACAGTATCAACGATTGCGGGGAAGGTTAAGTTCCCGGCAAGGAATGCGGCGGCTGCTTCTTCATTAGCGGCGTTATACACGGCGGTCATCGTTCCACCGGCTCGTCCTGCTGCACGGGCAAGCTCGACTGCGGGAAAGACGTCGTTATCGAGCGGTTCAAAACTCCACTCTTGCGGACGACTGAAATCGCAGGCGGGTGCCGCATCTGGGACTCGATCTGGCCACATCATTCCTAGCGAGATGGGAATCTTCATCGATGGCGGAGAGGCCTGCGCAATGGTCGATCCGTCTACGAACGTAACCATTGAGTGGACGATGGATTGCGGGTGGACGGCAACGGTGATGGCGTCGTAGCTTATTCCGAACAGCAGGTGTGCTTCGATGAGCTCCAACCCTTTGTTGACGAGGGAGGCAGAGTTGAGTGTATTCATTGGCCCCATATTCCAGGTGGGATGAGCTCCTGCCTGTTCTGGGGTCACCGACTCTAATTGTTGTCGCGTCCACCCCCGGAACGGTCCTCCAGAAGCTGTGAGCACCAGGCGTGCTACTTCTGTTGTCCGCCCCGACCGCAAACATTGTGCAAAAGCAGAGTGTTCTGAATCGACGGGCACGATCTGCCCTGGTTGGGCAGCAGCAATGACTAGTTCCCCACCGGCGACCAGAGACTCTTTATTGGCCAGGGCAAGGATTTCTCCCGCTTCTATGGCAGCAAGTGTGGGCCCTAGCCCCAACGACCCGACGAGTCCATTGAGGACTGTGTGCGCGGGGACGGATGCAACGAGATCGGTTGCGGCGCTGGCTCCCGCCCGTACAGTGACCCCAGTCCGATCTTGGACACACTGTGCAGCGGCGGGATCGGCTACTGCGACTTCGGTGACGCCGAACTCCAGAATCTGATCACAGAGAAGGTCGACAGACTGCTGCGTAGTGCCACCTGCTGCCAGGCCGACAACCTTCAGCAGGTGTGGATTGTCACGGATAATATCGAGGGCTTGGGTACCGATGGAGCCGGTAGACCCGAGTAAGAGAATAGAACGGGGCTCGGTCACTGGATCTTCTTTCTTCTTTCCGCCTAGTCTACTTCTCTTCTGCGGCGAGTTGACCACAGGCTGCCGCGATGTCTTGTCCGCGAGTATCGCGCACGGTACAGGTCACACCCTGCGCGCTCACATGCGCGACAAAGGCGTCTTGGCGGTCTCGGGGGGAAGCATCCCACTCACTTCCGGGGGTGGGATTGAGGGGGATGAGGTTGACATGTGCCATCTGCTGGAGCTCCCGATGGAGGAGCTGGCCCAGCATGTCAGCGCGCCAGAGTTGATCATTGACGTCGCGAATAAGCGCATATTCAATCGAGATGCGTCGGCCAGTACGATCAGCGTAATACTTAGCTGCATCGATGACGTCAGCAAGAGGCCATCGGTTATTGGCGGGGACGAGGGTATTGCGGAGTTCGTCGTCGGGACAGTGCAAGGAAATTGCCAGGGTGACGGCGAGATCTTCCTCTGCCAAACGGCGAATAGCGGGGGCCACCCCTACTGTTGACACTGTGACGTGACGTTGTGAGATGCCAAAACCTTGTGGGATGGGTGCGGTAATCTGTCGAACTGCTCGCAGAACTCGCTTGTAGTTGGCTAGTGGCTCTCCCATCCCCATAAAGACCACGTTGGAGAGACGGCCCGGGCCTCCCTTCATCTCCCCTTTTTCCATAATGCTGGCAGCCACACGCACTTGCTCAACAATCTCAGCCGCCGAGAGTTGGCGTTGAATACCCAGCTGTCCCGTAGCGCAGAAAGGGCATGCCTGTGCACAGCCTGCTTGTGAGGAGATACAGAGCGTTGCACGGTCACTGTAGCGCATGAGAACGGATTCGAGGACGGTGCCGTCCGGCGACTTCCAGAGCGTCTTCTGGGTAGCTCCCCCGTCTGCCTCTATATAGCGAACCGGGCTGAGGAGCTGCGGGAACAGAGCATCCTTCACCGCTTCCCGGACACCGGCGGGAAGGTCGGTCATCTGCAGTGGATCGGCTTCATAACGGCCATAATAGTGACGTGCGATTTGGTCTGCTCGGTAGGCAGGCAGCCCAAGTTCACGCATTTTGTCCTTGACCTCGGGAATAGTGAGATCGGCAAAGTGCGTTGGGGGAAGCCCTCGACGGGGGCCACGGGCGAGAGGTACAGAAATCGTCATAGCACCTCCATTGTGCCAGCTCTCGACTAATTTTCTTCACACGGCTCCCGAGATTCTGCAAGAATTAGCAGCATGAGCACCAAGAATAGCGATTCTCAGCCGATCACCGGTTCCCCTGCACCCGGCGTCTCAACAACTTCCACCGTGAACGCCCCGGCAATTCCCCCCACTGGTCGTATGGATGCTTCCCCTCATTTGTCGATCTCTGAAAAGCCCGCTAAGACTTCCAGTAAAGTAGGTGCGACCTGGGTTTTCCTCTTCCTGGGGATGCTACTCCTTATCCTGTTGCTGGTCTTCGTTTTGCAGAATCTTGATCAGGTGTCGATGACTCTCTTTACCTGGCAGATGTCGTTCCCTCTGGGAGTAGGAATGCTTCTTGCGGCCATCGCAGGTGCTCTCATCATGGCGCTTATCGGATCGGTACGCATTATTCAGCTACGTCGCCAGGTGGCACGAAGTACAAACAAGGACACGACCAATCTCTAAGCGCACAGCATTAGTGGTTCTCTCTAACGGAGAGGAGTCCCTAGACTCTCCCCGGGAGGATAGATACTGCAAGGCGCTGTGGACACCTCTAAGGTGGCCACAGCGCCTTTTCTCTATCCGTGTGCTCAACATACCCTTCCCGATCTGTGTTGTGTGGTCAGAAGCCGGCACAGCATAGCAGATGGGAAGAGCTACAACTGGTGTTAGAACAGCCCGTTGAGGGCAACGGCGATGGTGAGGACAATCCATGTCATAGCTGCGCTCGGAAGCATGCCGTCGACACGGTCCATCATGCCGCCATGGCCAGGAAGCAGGTTGCTCATATCTTTAATGCCGAGCTCACGCTTAACCTGCGACTCCACCAGATCACCGAAGATGTCTGAGAAGACCAGGCCCACTGCCAACACAATACCAACCCACCCGGGAAGCTTGAGCAGAAAGACCGTCATGGGGATAGCTGCAATCAGCGCGCAGACAAGAGAACCAGTGAGGCCTTCCCACGATTTCTTCGGACTAACTTTCGGGGCGAGTGGGTGCTTCCCCCACAGTACACCGAAGGTGTAACCACCGGTGTCAGAGCATACGACTGTGACAACGAATGTCACGAGCAGGAGGTTCCCTTTCAGAGTCCCATCGGCAGTCTCAAAGCCCATCAGGACGGTAGTAAAGGCGCCCATGAGAGGAATCCATGCCAGTAAGAAGCCCCCCATGCTGGTATCTCGCAACCAACCTGTCGGGGCCGCTTTGTTCCCGTCAAGGAATAGGCGGATTACTGAGAACAGCATGACAGACAGCAGGAATGCCACCATGATGCCGGTGACACCAGCCAGTGCCGACCACACGATCGCCTGCGCCATGATGTGTATCGCGACGGGGGGTATGCGGTATCCGTGTGCTTGCAGATGGTTGAGCACTTCATGGAGCCCGAGGCCCACCATGATGGCTGCCCCGACACTCCACACAAGCTGAATAATCAGCGTGTTGTCGGTGAGCGCAGGAACACCGAGAGCAAGGAAAAGAACAATCCCGCCGAAGACGATGCCTGTTCCGAATGCAGCTGGCAGATTACGCCCGGGGTTACGCTTCTTCTTCACTACTTGTGCGGGCTCTGGAGTGGTCGACACTGTCATACCTCCATGAGGTCGGTTTCTTTAGCGGCCACCATCTCGTCGATACTCTGGGTGTACTTCTTGGTGAGTGCGTCTACTTCCTTTTCGGCAGCCTTAACCTCATCCTCACCGGCTTCGCCATCCTTATCCATTTTCTTCAGATCCTCCATGGCCTTCCGACGAATACCGCGGAGAGCGATCTTGCCGTCCTCACCCTTAGATTTAGCCTGCTTAGTTAGCTCGCGACGGCGCTCTTCGGTGAGCTGTGGGACATTGATGCGCAGGACCTGCCCATCATTAGCAGGGTTAAACCCCAGGTCAGAGTTACGGATGGCATTCTCGATATTCGCCATCTGGCTCTGCTCATAGGGTTTGATAAGGACAAGACGGGCCTCGGGGATATTGATAGTGGCCATCTGGTTGATAGGAGTCATCACGCCGTAATAGTCGGCCATAACGTGGTTGAACATGGCGGCGGTCGCTCGTCCGGCACGGATGGTACTGAGGTTTTCACGGGTGTGTTCCACAGTTTTATCCATCTTGTCTTCTGCTTCGAAGAGAATCTCATCGATCATGGTGAAATGTTTCCTTTGGTGGTGGGTTGGTGAGCTGTTTTACTCGGGGACAACGAGCGTGCCGATGTCATCACCGTTCACAGCTCGGGCAATGTTTCCCTTTTTTAGCAGATTAAAGACGAGGATCGGCATCTTGTTCTCCATGCACAGGGAGAATGCCGTAGCGTCGGCGACCTGTAGTCCACGATCAATGCACTCGCGGGCGGTAATCTGGTGGAACATCGTGGCATCGGGGTTAGTGCGGGGGTCAGCGGTATAGACACCGTCGACTGCTTTCGCCATGAGTAGCACATCAGCACCCACTTCGAGGGCGCGCTGAGCTGCCGTGGTATCGGTGGAGAAGTAGGGCATACCCATTCCTGCGCCGAAGATGACAACCCTGCCTTTTTCCAGGTGGCGAATGGCCCGGAGGGGCAGATAAGGCTCGGCAACCTGCGCCATGGTGATGGCGGTTTGCACACGGGTAGTGATCCCACGTTGTTCGAGGAAGTCCTGCAGGGCTAGACAATTCATGACGGTACCCAACATGCCCATGTAGTCGGAACGAGAACGATCCATACCACGCTTAGAGAGTTCGCGACCGCGGAAGAAGTTACCGCCGCCAATAACTACGGCCACTTCGGTACCCGCTTCGACGATCCCGGCGATCTGGGCGGCAACTGAGTCAACGACATCGGGGTCGACTCCTACTGCACCTCCCCCGAACATTTCGCCACCTAGTTTCAGCAGGACGCGCTTGTAATGCGACCGTGAGGAGTTGTCCTCCGACATTATGTGAACCCCTTTTAAGGTTGTAATACGTGTGTTGCTCTCCATGATAGTAAAAAGCGGAGTCACCGTGAGATCTCTTCCATAAGAGACACAGTGACTCCGCTTTTCTATGCTTCATAGGGGTTATCGCTCGGCAACAACCCTGTGAGCGTCTTAGTGCTGACCAACCTCATAGCGGAGGAAGGAGAGAACCTTCACACCAGCTTCGTCGAGGACCTGGCCGACGCTCTTCTTGCTCTCTGCAACGGAAGGCTGATCAACCAGGCAGACGTCCTTGAAGAAGCCGTTGAGACGACCCTCAACGATCTTCGGGAGAGCCTGCTCGGGCTTGCCTTCCTCGCGAGCGGTGGCCTCGGCGATCTCGCGCTCCTTAGCGACGACATCGGCGGGGACCTCGTCACGAGTGACATATTTCGGTTTCAGGGCTGCAATCTGCATTGCGGCAGCGTGTGCAGCGGCATCTCCATCACCCTCGTACTGGACGAGCACGGCAACCTGCGGGGGCAGGTCGGCAGAGCGCTTGTGCATGTAGGTGGACACCTGACCGTCCAGCTTACCGTAGCGGGCAAGCTGCATCTTTTCGCCGATGATGGCGGAAAGACCCTGGACAGCATCAGCAACAGTCTCACCGTCAAGGTCGAGAGCCAGCAGCTCATCGAGATCGGCGGGGCGCTTTTCGGCAGCGAGGTTGACGATTCTGTCAGCCAAGTTGATGAACTGGTCGTTCTTGGCGACGAAGTCAGTCTCGGCATTCAGCTCGATGACGACGCCGTCCTTAGAAGCAACCAGACCCTGCGCGGTGGCACGCTCGGCGCGCTTGCCCACGTCCTTAGCGCCCTGGATACGCAGGATTTCGACAGCCTTGTCAAAGTCACCTTCAGACTCGGCGAGGGCGTTCTTGCAGGCCATCATGCCGGAGCCGGTGATTTCGCGGAGACGCTTAACGTCTGCAGCGGTGAAATTGGCCATTGTGGCAACCTTCCTAAAGTGTGGAGTGATTACTCGGCGTCAGCGGCAGCGTCGGCAGCCGGAGCTTCTTCAACAGCCGGGGACTCTTCCGCGGCGGCGTCTTCTGCCGGAGCATCAGCAGCAGCGGCAGCAAGCTGCTCGGCTTCCCATTCAGCAAGCGGTTCACCTTCGCCGGGCTTGTCGGCGACGTCATTCTTGGCAGCCTGTTCGGCGCGAGCCTGCAGACCTTCGGCAATAGCGGAAGCGATCACCTTGGTGAGAATGGCGTCGGAGCGGATAGCGTCGTCGTTAGCAGGGACCGGGTAGTCAACGTCGTCGGGGTCGCAGTTGGTATCGAGGATGCCGACGACCGGAATGTTGAGCTTCTTGGCTTCAGCGATAGCCAGATGTTCCTTGTTGGTGTCGATAACCCACATGACGGAAGGAACCTTGGTCATATCGCGGATACCGCCGAGGCTGCGCTCAAGCTTGGTCTTCTCACGGGTAAGCATGAGAATTTCCTTCTTGGTACGGCCCTCGAAGCCACCGGTCTGCTCCATGTTCTCAAGTTCCTTGAGACGGAGAAGACGCTTGTGAACGGTCTGGAAGTTGGTCAGCATACCACCCAGCCAGCGGTGGTTGACATAGGGCATACCCACGCGCTTGGCTTCTTCCTCAATCGCTTCCTGGGCCTGCTTCTTGGTGCCGACAAAGAGTACGTTGCCACCGTGGGCAACGGTCTGCTTCACGAAGTCGTAGGCCTCGTCGATGTAGGTAAGGGTCTGCTGAAGGTCAATGATGTAGATGCCGTTGCGCTCGGTGAAGATGAAACGCTTCATCTTGGGGTTCCAACGGCGGGTCTGATGACCAAAGTGTGCACCTGCGTCGAGCAGCTGCTTCATAGTTACAACAGCCATGTTGTAGTAGAGACTTGAAGAACAGCGATACGCTGCAGTCTCCATCCTCGCTTTCTTCTGTGTGGTTAGTGTGTTCTCACCCTGAGAACACCCTGGTAGAAAAGAGGTTTGCCCATCACTCGTGTGAACCACGGGGGTCCTCATCGCCAGTTCTCCCTACAGAACATTGGGGCCTGACGCTACGGGGAGAGTCACCTTCCGCGAGTGGAAGCTAGTCCCCGACGTAGTGCTTTCTACGCGAAGTCGAATGTGCCTCCGTATGCACACATCGCAGTTGAAATTCTACCTGGTAGCTCTCCCAAAAACGAATTGAGTACGGCATAATCTGCGGACTACCTACGTAGTACCGATACACCACAGTAATCCCAAGGGAAGGGACGAAAAGTGCCAGCTCTTCTCCGCCGTATCAACGCCATCGTACTGGCGATTCTGATGAGTGTAAGCACAGCGTTCACTCTCATCACCGCAGCCTTACCTACAGCTGGAGCTTTGCCATCATCTACAGAAAAACCACTGACGGGACCTGGGTACGATCCGCCCGTACCAGGGAGCACAGTACGTGGGTTTTCCGTCGGTCCTGAGCGTTGGTCACAGGGACATCGCGGCGTAGATCTGGCTAGCCATGTTGGGGAAGTTGTCCGTGCTGCCGGCCCGGGCACCGTCAGGTTTGCTGAGACTGTCGTGGACCGGCCACTTGTGGTTATCGACCATGGCCCCTCGCCGCTCGTTCCTCCTGGTGAACATCTGTACACGGTGTATGAACCAATTCGTCCGATCGTATCGGCAGGTCAAGTGGTTCGCCAGGGTCAACAAGTAGGATCCGTCGTCGCCGGCCATCACGGTTGTCCCGGCGTGTGTGTGCATTGGGGAGCTCGGTGGGGTCATGGACATGCGGTGGGGTATCTGAATCCCTGGCTATTGGTGAGGAACCTGCCGCTCAGTTTGCTCCGGTGGGTTGATTGATGTCTCCGTCACCTGCGGCAGCCATTCACTTGGAGAAGTGTTATCCGCGTGGATGCGCCTGTTTGTGCACAGCACGAAGACGCTCCGGGGAAACATGCGTGTAGAGCTGCGTGGTGGAGAGCGACGAATGTCCCAATAGCTCTTGCACTACTCGCAGATCTGCACCGCCCTCAAGCAACGCGGTGGCGGCAGAGTGTCGCAATCCGTGTGGTGCCACCTCTACCCCACCGGGCATCTCACCAGTGGAGATATGAACGACTTCCCGGACGATACGGGGATCGATGCGACCACCTCGCGCACCCACGATAAGCGCTTGGTGTGAACGTTGATTTGCCAGTTGGGGGCGACCGGTCTGCAGCCATGCTGTCAATGCTCGCTGTGCGGGAAGCCCGTAGGGAACGATGCGCTCTTTGTTCCCTTTACCAATCACGCGAATGACACGCCGTTCCTGATCAATAGCGGAAAGATCAAGGTTGACGAGTTCCGAGACGCGAATGCCTGTGTCGTAGAGCAACTCAATGATGAGCCAGTCACGGATCGCTACCGGGTTCCCTTCTTCTGCCGCGGCGGCAAGATCCGCCAACACTTTATCCATCTGCTGGTGGTGAACAACTTGCGGAAGCTGTTTTTTCACCGGCGGAGTTTGCAGGCGGGTGGAGGGGTCCGTCGCCATTCGCCCAGTCCGTACCGCCCACCCGCACAGTGCGCGGATCGATGCGATGTGGCGAGCAATGGTGGCTGAAGACACTCCACGGGTGACATCCCGGGAGAGCCATTTACGAAGCAGTGGAAGCGTGATGAGGTTCCAGTTAGCCTCTGTTATGGTCGTTCGTTCTACTCCAGGCTGGGTGACGCGCAGGAAAAAATCGATGAGGCCATGTGCGTCTGCGAGATAGGAGCGTTGGGTATTGGCAGACAATTGGCGTCGTACGATGACATAGTCGCCGAACTCCGCGAGGTCGAGCGACCACGGGGTAGGTAGTTCGGCGTGAACAGTGCTGAGTGCTCGATGTCCGCGTCCCATACCACTACTGTGCAGGGGAGAAAGGGAGAAATCAACCCATACACAGTGGCGCTGGTGAGGTATTTTCCACCGATTGGTAGAGCGAGACCAGGGTGTGCGTAAACGCAGGATCAGCATTGATGGGGCTAATGACCCGGTAGGACTGGCCTCCTGCTGCCAGGAATTGCTCGCGATAGTCGAGACCCACTTCTCCCAAGGTTTCTAAACAGTCCGCAACAAAGGCGGGGGTTGCTACAACGAGATTGCTGACGCCTTCCTGCGGTAGCTCGGTGACACGCTGTCGTGTTGCCGGACCAAGCCACTCCCCAGGACCGAATTTTGATTGAAAGCTCATCGACACAGGTAGATTGGGGTAAGCGTCAGCAATAGCATCACGGGTTGCACAACATTGCGCTTTATAGTGTGCGGCGAGGTGGTAGCGCTGGTTGGGGACGCCATGGAACGACAGCAATAGATGGTCACACTCCCCCGTTCTCAGACATGTCTCTATTTGTCGGTGATACCAGCCAATCATGTGCGCTTCCGTGGCGAAGCTGGGGACAAATCGAAGGTATGGGTGCGCTGGTGTCTCTCGGTGCGAACGGTCTTTATCGGAACCTTGGGTGCGATGGTCGAGTGCATCGTAGAAGTTGAGGACACGATCCACGACTGGGGTGACAGTAGATGTCGCAAATTGAGGATAAAGGGGAATGATGGTGAGCGTATCGATATCCCAGTCTGTGAGTACCTCTTCGATGGTGGGTGAGGAGGCGCAGAAAGCGTATTTCACGTCAACATTTGGTAAGGCCTGCTGGAGCATGTCGCATTGTTGTTGCGTGATCACTGCGAGAGGTGACCCATTGGGTGTCCATATTGCGCGATAACGATCGACGAGTTTACGCGGGCGAACTCGCAAAACGATGCCATGCAGAATGGGCTTCCATAGGGCGGGCGGAAGATTGACAACACAACGGTCACTGAGCATGGCGGCGAGGAATGCTCGGATTGCGTTCTCAGTAGGCTCATCTGGGCTACCTAGGTTAACAATGAGGCACCCGTTCTTCATGTGGCGCAGTCTCTTTCCGTGTCCAGCGGTCGGCAGTTGCGGTGATCAGTCTACAGTCCACAAGGGCTTTTAGAGACATTTGCACTTTGAGTGTCTCCAATCCTGTTTCTGTACGGATCTCCTCCAAAGAGCTAGAAAAGAAGGGAGAGATCGCATTCCATACTTTTTTCTCATCGTCGCTCAATCGATCAATCGGAGAATTCGCGCTCTCCAGCGGTAGGGCCAACTGCCCTATGGGACCGAGCTCTTCCAGAATCTCCGCGCCCCTTGTCACCAGCGTGGCTCCCTCACGTATGAGACGATGGCATCCAACACCATCCACATCTTGGCTACTGTGCGGCACAGCCATCACGGGTTTACCTAAATCACGTGCCCAACCAGCTGTGTTGAGGGCACCTGAACGCCATGCCGCTGAGGTCACCAACACTCCCTGAGAAAAAGCAGCAAGAAGACGGTTGCGGGCAAGAAAGCGATAGCGAGCTGGACGCGTACCCGGCGGATACTCACTGACGATGAGCCCATTGTGCACGATGCTTCGAGCCAGTGCGGTGTGTCGTGCCGGATAGACTCGATCCAATCCGCATGCCACCACAGCAATTGTCGAAGTTCCCAACTGTACGGCCGTCTGATGCGCGATACTATCGACTCCACAAGCCAGCCCAGAAACGAGACCAATATTCTCGACCGCCATTTCTGCACACAATGTGGCAGTGACTCTCTTCCCATCAGTTGAGGGATGGCGACTTCCTACCACCGCGATTGACGGACAACGGAGGACGTCCATATTGCCCTTTACCCACAGCGCATAGGGGGCCCATGCAGCTGCGTCCCGCACCTGCCGGGCATACATAGCGGAATAACCAAACTCGGCTAGGTGATCACTCGGCCACTCGGGCATATCAGGAGTCAACAAATGGAAACCATTGGCTTGTGCACACTCTAGATCGTCCTGTGCACAGTCCCAGTCTCGTCGAGCCCGCACCCGGTGTTCGAGGACCTCTGGCAGATGGTCATGGTGTCGGATGACATAGGCAGTTTCTTCAGGGCCGAGCTCCGCAATAAGATCTGCCAGCGGGGCACAGGGGCCTTCCACAACTCGCGAGAGATAGGCCCATGCTTCTTGAGTAGTTGTCTGAGTCATAGAAATCGTGATTAGAGATCGTCGAGTGGACTGCGTAGTTGAAGGGCTGTTGCCACTTCTCTCGTGGAAGGCACTGATTGTCCGGCAAGGTCGGCAAGTGTCCAAGCCACTCGGATAGTGCGGGACAATCCTCGCGCTGAGAGGACCCCCGCACGAAGTTGGCTGTGAACCGGTCGTAGTGCTGTGGCGGGGAGCGGATGATCATCAAGTAGCGCGTCGGGGACATCGCTGTTGATGTAATGGTCACCCCACCGTTCGGCCGCACGAATACGTGCCGCTATGACGCGTTCACGAAGTTCGCGAGAGCTCACCCCACGCCCTTCGGTAAGCGCAGCTAAACCTACTGGCGCAACCCGTACGCGTAGATCTACCCGATCCAGGAGCGGGCCGGAGAGGCGCGCTCTGTAGCGTGCACGGGTAGCGCTGGAGCAGCGGCAGTCTTGTGGTGAAGGGGCACCACATGGGCAGGAGTTACCGGCAAGCACGAGCTGGCAGCGCGAAGGATAGGTGACAGTGCCTTTACTCCTGCCGAGACGCACTTCGCCTTCCTGCAAGGGAGTTCGCAGCATATCGAGGGTGCCTGCAGGGATCTCGGTACACTCGTCGAGGAAGAGAACACCTCTATGTGCAAGCGATACCACGCCGGGCAGTGCATATCCACTACCACCACCCAAGAGTGCTGCTGGAGTGATACCCGCATGTGGTGCCTCGAAGGGAGGCTGGGTGATGAGCGGATGAGCGGGGTTAATTCTGCCTCGGAGTGAATGTAGTGCAGTAACTTCCAAGGCATGGACATATGTGAGCGGAGGAAGGATGGTGGGGATACGCTGCGCAATCATCGATTTCCCTGCACCCGGAGGCCCAAGCATAAGCAGATGGTGTCCTCCTGCGGCAGCAATGAGAGCTGCTTCCACCGCTGGGCGTTGCCCGCGGATATCTGAGAAATCTCCAGGAGATTCACTATTTCCCGATGCAGCCAGAATTCCCTCACTCTCACACTGACACTGTTGGACTTCCGCGGCGTGGGACATCCCGTCAGCGGCGGCGCCACATTCTGCGGTGGCTTCTTGGGGTAGCTGGGAGATTCCTTTGTGGAGCGAGTCGAGCAGTGTCGTGAGGTGGTCCGCCGGAATAATCTGCAACCCGGTGACGAGACTCGCCTCTGCACTGTTTTCCCGAGGTACCACCAGGGTCCTAATCCCTGCCTCACATGCTGCCGCTGCCATCGGCAATACACCGTGGACAGGCAAGACACGTCCATCGAGCCCCACTTCTCCGACAACCGCTAGTGTCTGTGCGGAACTGGTGAGAGCTGGCAGGTGCGATTGTGCAGACAAGATGGCTAAGGCGATAGCGAGATCGAAGTGCGCTCCCGTTTTGGGAATATCCGCGGGTGAGAGGGAGAGGGTGAGGCGCTGTCGTGGCCATGGAAGGCCGGCAGTAGAGAAGGCGGAGCGAAGGCGATCTCCCGCTTCACGAACCGCTGTATCAGCACGGCCGACAATATGGGTTGCGGGTAGCCCTCCCCCACAATGTGCTTCAACAGTCACCACCGTGGCGTGTAACCCTTGCATGGTGAGGCTGTGCGCAACTCCTAGGCTCATCGCAGCACATCCCGGAAATGCTGAATCTCAAATCCTTCAGTGGGGTTACCCAGTAGTGAAAGCACGTCAAAGCGTATTCCATCATGTGGTGGAAGAGACGCCGGAGACTCTTTATACCGAGAGATGAGCCATTCTGAGGAAATCAGACGGATCGTCTGCTCTTTGGCTCGCGTAATGGACTCTTCTGGCCAGCCTGCACGAATGGTGCGCCGTGTTTTTACCTCGACAAACACAATCTGGGCAGCATCATGATCCGACGCAATGATGTCGAGTTCACCGCGAATTCCTGACAGGCGCACATTTCGCGCGAGAATTGTGAAATTGTGGTCACACAGCCATTGCGCGGCAATATCTTCGCCGAGTGCTCCGAGCTCTTGGGGTGTCAACGTATCGGTCATGTCTCACAGCATGACGCACCCGTACCCCTTTTCGGTCTGCGGAAGAGGATATGGACGGGTCCTATACACAACTCTCCAGGAATGTGGAGAACCCCACCGCTAAGCGGACGAAACGTTTACCCATTGACGAAGTTTCGACGTTAAGGAGTTACGGCAGTTCGATATCTGGTTTGTCCAACTCTTCGATGTTGACGTCTTTGAAAGTGACGACTCGAACGTTCTTCACGAAGCGCGCCGGACGATACATGTCCCATACCCAGGCATCCGACATCAGTACCTCGAAGTAGACCTCGCCCTGGCTATTTCGCGGAATCATTTCTACGGCATTAGCAAGATAGAAGCGACGCTCGGTCTCCACAACATAGCTGAACTGGTTGACGATGTCCTTGTACTCTCGGTACAGGGACAGCTCCATCCTGGCTTCGTAGTCTTCCAGGTCTTCTACACCCATTCGCTATTCCTCCTCGACAGGTGACGTTTGGCGCATCCCCGCAATGTGGTGGGCTTTTGCCACGTTCGCATAACTCATGCGGTGTATGGGGCTTACTCCATAGTGTTCCATAGCGGCTTGATGAGAGGCTGTCGCATAGCCTTTGTGCCCTGCAAATCCGTATTCGGGGAATACCTGGTCAAAACCGACCATTATGTGGTCTCGGGAGACCTTCGCCAGCACGCTGGCGGCGGCAATACAGGAAACGTTGGCGTCTCCTTTGAGAACAGGCAGTGAGGGCATGGGAAGCCCCGGGACAGGAAAACCGTCAGTCAGAACATAGCCGGGGAGGACACTCAGCTGGGCGACCGCTCTGCGCATTCCCTCGATATTTGCTCGCTGTATGCCAATCTCATCTACCTCGGTGGCACTGAAATGCACGATGGACCAGGCGACTGCATGCGCTTGGATAAGAGGAAAGAGGCGTTCGCGGCGTGCCGGCGTGAGCTTTTTGGAGTCAGCGAGTCCCGCTAGGTCTGGCACACACACGTCAGGCAGAATGCATGCAGCGACAGTGAGTGGTCCCGCGCATGCGCCACGCCCAGCTTCATCGACTCCCGCAACTGGACCGCACCCGTGGGCAATGAGCATTTCCTCCATCTCATGGAGGTAGGTGGAGTCTAACGTATTGTTCTCCATAGCAGCAAAGGAAACAAGCGGAAGGACAAGGTTACTTGGGCTGAACCAGCGGCTGAGAGTCCACCTTCTGCCAACGCTTTACGGGAGAAATGATGGTCTGGACCTTGCCGCGGATATTCTTCACTGGGACGGCCCCGCGGTATTGGTCTTGCATGTGATAGCGGGAGTCGCCGGAGTCCGTTCGGTTATCTCCCATCACCCACATAAATCCTTTGGGGATAGTAATGGGGCCAAAGTAGGGGCCACCGCAGGCGTTGGATCCGTTGGGGTTTCCTCCCCAATCAACAACTGGCGGGTAGAGGGTATAAGAGGAGTCGATAACGTGGTCATCCACGGTGATGCCCTTGTCTCCGGGCTGACAGCGAACGGTTTGGCCTCCCACAGCAATGATGCGTTTAACCAGGTCGTTCTCATCCGGGGGCACTAATCCGACGAAGGATCCGGCATTCTGCAAAGCGCGAACAAAGGGATCGTCAGAGCGGCTGGACTCGAATGCGTCATTCCATGAGTCGGGACCTTTGAACACGACGACATCGCCAGGTTTCGGATCCCCGGTGCGATAGCTGATCTTGTCAACGAGAATACGGTCGCCAACCTGCAGGGTGGGCATCATTGACTCCGAAGGGATGACGTAGACACGCGCGAAGACATTCTGCACAAGAGCACTTAAAGCTAGCGCGATCACGACGATGATGAGGACCTCTTTGAGGAAGCTCAGCACACCGCTTCCAGCAGATTTTTCTTTCTCTTGACGGTTGTTGGCACCGTCAGCGGCGTTTTTTTCCGTGCGACCAAGCATGCTTTCGGGAAGGCCTTTCACTGTGGCGCGAGGCGCGGTGAGCGCGACCGATAATTACTCTGTGTACAGGATACGACGAACCGGACCAGAAGTCCTGACGGCTCTGATCCGGTTCGTCGAAGTCTCAATGAAAAACGAGAGATTAACGCTTTTCCTTGATCTTGGCAGCCTTGCCGTGGCGGTCGCGCAGGTAGTAGAGCTTGGCGCGACGAACATCACCGCGAATGGCGACCTCAATCTGATCGATATTGGGGGAATGTACCGGGAAAGTACGCTCCACGCCGACACCGAAGGACACCTTGCGCACGGTGAAGGTTTCACGAATGCCAGAGCCTTGGCGACGAATGACTACACCCTTGAAGACCTGGATGCGTTCCTTGGATCCTTCGATAACTTTCACGTGAACGTTGACGGTATCGCCGGGACGGAATGCCGGGATGTCATCACGCATCGACTGCGCGTCGACGGAATCAATGAGGTTCATAATAGTTCCTTGCATGCTAGTCATAAGGCAGAGGAACCTAGCGGCAGGTGCTCAACTGGTTCGTACCCCGATCAGGCAGTTTGTACGTGCGTGGTTGAGCCATGAGCGGTCCACCACAGGAGGTGCACAAACAACAGGATAATTCTGCCATATAACGTGACTTTTCCCTAATCGCAGGCGGTGGGAGGGTGGCACAGTTCTCCCTGGGCCACCACAGTCTCCTCATCGTCAGCCTGCTCCGCCAAGGAATCCAGAAGATACTGGTCTTGCGGGGTGAGATCGACACTACGGAGCAGCTCGGGGCGGCGTTCGTAGGTACGTCGGAGGGATTGTTCGTGCCGCCACTGGTCAATCCGGGCGTGATGCCCTGACAACAGTACTTCGGGCACAGCAAGATCGCGCCAGACTTCAGGACGAGTGTACGAAGGCCCCTCGAGAAGACCATCAGAGAAGGAATCTTCCTCACACGAGCGTTTGTTGCCCAGCACCCCTGGGAGGAGTCGAATAATTGCCTCACTGATGACTAGCACAGCAACCTCTCCCCCATTGAGGACGTAGTCTCCGATGGACACTTCGACAACTCGCATTCGACGCCGTGCATCGTCAACCACACGTTGATCAATGCCCTCGTAACGACCGCATGCAAACACGAGATGCGTTTCCTGAGACCAGGTTGCCGCATCGCGCTGGGTGAATGGACGACCGGCCGGGGTAGGAACGACGAGGAGTGGGTCATCCGCGAGGTCAACCGTATCTAGTGCTTCTCCCCATACCGTTGGTTTCATGACCATCCCCGGGCCACCGCCATAGGGAGTGTCATCGACAGACCGATGGACATCGTGGGCAAAGTCTCGGAGGTTATGGACCTGCACGTCCACCGTGCCTGCCTCAATCGCTTTTCCGGGAAGTGACTGATGAAGCGGCACAAGGTATTTCGGGAAAATAGTAAAGATGTCTAATTTCATGGCAGCTCCCACAACCCTTCCGGAAGATCGACAATAAGACGACCAGCAGCAACGTCGACTTCTGGCACCATAGCGGTAACGAAGGGTACAAGATGCGTACGCTCCTCAGCATCAGTGATACTGAGCAAATCCTGAGCCGTATAGGGTAGGACATCCGTCACCTCACCAAGCTTCTCTCCCCCAACGTTGACAACCTCCAGTCCGATGAGGGAGGTGACGTGATACTCGTCTTCTACCGGGTTGTCTGCGTTAACGAGCTCGTCAGAATCAATAATGATATCGGCGCGGCGAAGTGCATCTGCAGCAGTCCGATCATTGATATCAGCGAGGTGAATGAGGAGTCGGTCCTGATGCCAACGAGCGGCCGTCACCTCATGATGAGAGGTGACGCCGCTCGTAAGACGTAATGTAATTGTGGTGCCTACCGCGAACCGTTCGTCGGGGGAATCCGTACGGACGTCGACAACAAGATCGCCACGGATTCCGTGGGATTTGATGACGGTGCCGGTGGCTAGCTCCATGGGGTAACTCCTTGCGGTGGCAGCAACTACAGGTTTCTGCCTCCAGCGTAATGGTAGTTACTGATCGGAATCTACAACGTCGACGCGCAGATTGCGCCCGCCCAAGGCGGTGACGACAGTGCGCAGCGCAGTGGCGTTACGCCCGCCACGGCCAATAACTTTGCCCAGGTCATCCGGGTTAACAGTGATTTCGATGGTGCGGCCACGACGACCGTGCACCAGAGCGACTTCCACGTCATCCGGATTGCTGACAATACCGCGGACCAAGTGGTCAACAGCATCCGCAACGATGGTGGCGTTCAGCATTGTTATTCAGCCTCAGCAGCCTCGTCAGCGGTATTCTCAGAAGCAGCTTCTTCAGCAGCCTTCTTCTCGGCCTCTTCCTTAGCCTTCTTGTCAGCCTTACGCTTGGCGGTGATGGCCTCGGCGGTAGGCTCGTTGGCGGCTTCTTCGAGGGCTTTGTTGAAGAGATCCAGCTTAGAGGGCTTGGGCTCAGCAACCTTAAGGGTGCCTTCCGTGCCAGGGAAGCCCTTGAACTTCTGCCAGTCGCCGGTGACCTTGAGGAGGTTCAATACCGCATCAGTAGGCTGAGCGCCAACACCGAGCCAGTACTGGACACGCTCGGAATTAATCTCGATGACGCTGGGCTCGCGCTTCGGGTGGTACTGACCGATGGTCTCGATGGCGCGGCCGGAACGACGAGTACGGGCATCAGCAACGACGATGCGGTATTCGGGAGTGCGAATCTTGCCGAGACGCATGAGCTTAATCTTGACAGCCATGAATGGCTCCTTTTCTGTGTCACAGGGGAATGCAGCGATACAGGAGTCCGTATCCGGTTTTCCCCCTCGAGTGGGTGTGACGGTCGGTCGGCACATCTGGAAGGTACTATCCGTCACAGAAACCGGATCCGACGCCCTCTTTAGGTCCTTGTTAATTAATGTAGACCAGGTGTTAATTCTGCCAGAGATGGACACAAGAAGGAAATTCGCTGTTTAGAATCCTTGCTATGGCAGATCACACAAAATCCCTTATTCATCCGCAGTATTCCCCACATGTCCTCATCACGGGTGGATCCAGCGGTATTGGACGTTGCACCGCCGAACGGCTCGCGGCGGCCGGCTACACCGTCTATTCCTGTGCTCGACGTTGTGAAGAAAAAACGGAAGACTTCGCCTCTGGTGGCTCAATTATCAACCGCCACATGGACGTCACCGATCCTGAGTCAATTAAGGCTGTTATTAGCGCCATCCCTGATCTGGGCATCGTTATTCACTGTGCGGGATTTGGTGTCGCTGGGTCCTGCGAGTGTATTCCCATCGACCGTGTTCGCGCGCAGATGGAAACCAACTACTTCGGTGTGCTGAACGTTAACCAGGTGGCTCTCCCCCGTCTTCGCGAGCACAAAAACTCGCTGGTTATTGTAATTAGTTCTGTTGCAGGTTTCCTCTCCGTCCCCTTCCAATCGCACTATTCTTCGTCGAAGTACGCGGTTGAAGCCTATGTCGATGGTTTGCGTATGGAGGGACGTCACTTCGGCATTAAGGCCACACTGGTGGAGCCCGGAGATACCAAAACTGAGTTCACTGCGGCACGTACCCATGACGAACCACAGGATTCCCCCTACTTCGCCACCGCGGAGACCGCTGTCGCGCAAATGTCTCACGACGAAGAGCATGGTGTCCCACCGAGCAAGGTGGTCGATGTCATCGTGAAAATGATGGGAAAGAAGAATCCCCCCATCCGTCAGGCAGTTGGAGCTGACTATCGCCTGGTGTACTGGGCGAAGCGGCTACTGCCGAATACTCTGCTGGAATGGGGTCTCCGCAAGACCTACATCAAGAAGTAAATACTAGAGAAGGATCCCCGTTGACTACGTTCAACGGGGATCCTTCTTCGGTCTGTGGCGGAAAATGCCTAGAACTTAGGGAACTCCAGTTTGCTGAGGTCCATCCCCTCCAGTCCAGGTGGCATTTGACCAAGGCCGCCACCCAAGCGGGAAAGATCCGGCATTCCGTTCCCGGCACCTGGCATTCCGGGTATGCCGGGCATGCCCGGCATACCTTGTGGCATGCGCTGCTGAGAACGTCCCTTTCCCTTGCGGCTATTCTTCCCCTTCTTGCCTTTACCTTTTCGACGGTTACCCGCCGGACCCATCCGGTTCGTGAGCTTGTTCATCATCTTACGAGCCGTCAGGAATCGCTCCACCAGTTGGTTCACCTCAGTGACAGTGACGCCAGAACCGGACGCAATACGCCGCCGACGGGAAGCGTTCAAGATCGTTGGATCTTCTCGTTCAGCAGGAGTCATGCCCCGGATGATTGCCTGAATATGGTCCAGCTGTTTCTCATCGACGGACGCAGCCGCCTGCTGCATTTCTTTCCCACCAGGCATCATGCCGAGAATATTAGAGAGCGGTCCCATTCGGCGCACCATTAGCAGCTGGTCGAGGAAGTCTTCCAACGTCAGCTGCCCGCTCATCATGCGCGTCGCAGTCTTTTCAGCTTCCTGCTGGTCAAAGACCTGTTCCGCCTGCTCGATGAGGGTGAGGAGGTCACCCATGCCGAGGATGCGGCTTGACATGCGATCAGGGTGGAAGACGTCAAAGTCGTCCAGTTTTTCACCGGTGGATGCGAACATGATGGGCACGCCCGTCATCTCACGCACCGACAGAGCAGCACCGCCACGGGCATCACCATCGAGCTTGGTGAGGACAACACCCGTGAAACCGACTCCATCACGGAAAGCTTCAGCTGTGGTGACCGCGTCCTGGCCAATCATGGCGTCTAGAACGAAGAAGATCTCGTCGGGGTTGACGGCATCACGGATCGCCCGTGCTTGACCCATCAGCTCCTCGTCGATGCCGAGTCGGCCGGCGGTATCGATAATGACGACGTCATAGACTTTGCGACGAGCCTCTTCGATACTCTGCCGGGCAACTTCGGCGGGATCACCGGAGGTCCGGCCAAGGGGGCTGTCGCCTGCCCCTACACTCGTCCCAGGGTTGGGGGCGAACACCGGTACACCGGCTCGCTCGCCCACAATCTGCAACTGACTGACGGCACCCGGACGCTGCAAGTCACATGCCACCAGCATGGGGGTGTGGCCATGTGCTGCAAGGTAGCGGGCAAGTTTACCTGCAAGAGTGGTTTTACCTGCGCCTTGGAGACCAGCCAGCATGATGACAGTAGGAAGCGTCTTAGAGAAATTAAGGCGTCGTGCTTCCCCACCGAGAATGCTGGTGAGCTCTTCGTTGACGATCTTGACGAACTGCTGAGCCGGGTTGAGGGCAGCGTGAACCTCTGCTCCCTTGGCACGAGCTTTGACACGCTTGACAAAACTCCGCACGACGGGAAGTGCGACGTCAGCATCAAGCAGTGCGAGGCGAATTTCCCGTGACGTTGCATCAATATCGGCATCAGTGAGCTTACCTTTGCCTTTGAGACCCTTGAGGGCGTTTCCTAGGCGATCGGAAAGAGACTCAAACACGTGTGTTTTCTCCTGGAATGGGGGCAGGGCGATGTACGCCGCATCAATTCTCCCTCATGTTACCCGCCTACCTCGTGAGAGGCGCGGTCGGTTCCGCAAGGCCAGGTGATCCTCGCTCTGGGATGCGAGTGAACAAGGGGGTGTTTTAGGCCAGCAGTGCGTCGACGAAGGCCGCCGGCTCGAATGGGGCAAGGTCATCGGCTCCTTCACCCAAACCCACCAGTTTCACTGGCACACCGAGCTCCTCCTGTACTTGGAAGACGATGCCGCCTTTCGCAGTACCGTCGAGCTTGGTGAGCACCACACCGGTGATGTCGACAACATTCTTAAACTCCTTGGCCTGCAGAATACCGTTTTGGCCTACCGTAGCATCGAGGACCAGAAGGACTTCATCAACACTGGCCTTCTTTGAGACCACACGCTTCACTTTGCCCAGTTCGTCCATGAGACCCGTTTTGGTATGCAATCGTCCGGCGGTGTCAATGAGTACCGCATCGACACCTTGTTGGACGCCCGCATCGACAGCATCGAAGGCGATGGCGGCAGGGTCTGCCCTTTCCGCACCGCGGATTGTGGTGGCGCCTACCCGATCACCCCAGGTCTGGAGCTGGTCAGCGGCTGCTGCCCGGAAGGTATCTGCGGCTCCCAACAGGACGCGCCGTCCATCACCAACAAGCACACGGGCAAGTTTGCCCGTCGTGGTTGTCTTTCCTGTGCCGTTGACACCCACCATGAGGAGGATAGCGGGATGGTCGTCGTGCGGAAGAGCCTTAAGGGAGCGATCAAGTTCGGGATGGCACTCTTCAATAAGAATCTCCCGCAGTAGAGCACGTGCGCCGGCTTCGTCATGGATCGATGAACTGGCAAGCTCATCCCGTAAACGGTCTGTCACCCGCAGAGTAATGGCGGTACCAAGGTCTGCCATGATGAGCGTGTCCTCGACCTCTTCCCACGCGTCCTCGTCAAGGTCACCCGCACCGAGGATACCGAGAACGCCGTTCGAGAAGACGTTGTTGGATCGCGAAAGACGGCCGCGAAGCCGAGAAAGCCGGCCACGAGCTGAGGGGACCTTTTCTGCCACCGGAGCCGTAGGTTCCTCTTCGCACGGCAGTTCGGCGACGTCGTCCGACCCTCCCTTAGCCGGAATGATCTCTACCTCTGTGCTGGCATAGGGATCCCCGGTAGGTAGTTCGTGTTCTGTAGGGGTGACGTCCTCTTCAGTTTGCGGCCCAGGAGCGAGCGGGGGCTCGTCCGACAGTGGCGGAATAGGATGGATCTCCGATTCACCAATTTCGGAGGTCTCAACTGGAACAGGGGCCTCAGCCGGAGCGGGAGCCTGCGGCACGACAACAGCCGGAGCACTGTTCTTCAGCTGAGTAGCTTGCCTCTCTTCCTGCTCTACGGAAGCTTCAGCAGTATCCGCGGGGGGAACTACCGGAGCAGGACTGGGAGTCGAAGCGCGGGTGGGAGTGGGCATCTTTTTGGGCGCAGGAGTTTTCTGCTTGAGCTCTCCGGAGCCCTCTGAGAAGGAAAAACCTCCACCTGCACTGTACGAGCCACTGCGTTCCTTCCCCTCCAGTTCCTTCTTTTCAGAGAAGGTGATGGCTTCTTGCTTCTTCTTTTTAGCCCCCAGAGCAAGCGCGATCGCGACAGCGACAATAATGACGCCGATGACGACGCCAACGATTATGGCGATGAGAGTATTAGTATCCACGGTACTAGTGTGTCAGGTTCTCGCTCTCCTTGCAGGAACCACGTCCCAGCATGTGTGGATTGTGGTTTTTCTGCCTCAAGCCAGCACAATAGAGGGGCACGACACGATGCACTGCTCAGGAGGGTTTCCATGAGTGACGACACTCAGCATGCCGCTATTAACGAGTGGGCGGATAAGCGTGGATTCCGCCCAGAAATCCCGTATAGCGAAGCTATTTCCATTATATACCAGCGGCGGTTCTCCCATGTTCCCGGCCTCTATACCCTCATTTTCGCCAATGGAGACCTTTTCGTAGGGATGGCTGACGACCTCGGTGACACACTCACCAAGCAGCCCACCTCCTGGCAGGACGACATTATTGGGGTACGGCTCATGGCCCGCTCGAAGAAAGGTCTCGACCTGGCTCAAGAAGCCATGGGACTACAGCGAGAGGTGCAGGCGCAGGGTTTCACCATCCACCCCCGCTGCTGACCATTTAACGTTCGTAAAAGCCGGACGGCAGCCCCCGCGGGGCACTGTAGTTTTCGACGACGACGTCGACATTCCCAGGTGTCTGCCCCGAGCGCAGAAGCTCAACCAAACGTTCGCACCGCGAACGGGGGCCTTCTGCGACCACATGAACACGCCCGCCACGTTTATTCGTTGCGCTTCCGACTATTCCCAGTTCTAATGCTCGACACCGCGTCCACCACCGGAAACCAACTCCCTGGACCCGTCCATGTACCCATGCGTCCAGCCGTACAGTATCCTCTTCTCGCATCAGGAGTTCCCCTGTGGGGATGCCGCCGCGAGGAGCGGCGTTGCTGGGTGCATCCGCTGCGAGATAACCCGGGTAATACCGTCTCCCTTCATGGTCACACCGTAGAGAACATCTGCCAAATCCATGGTGAGCTTTTGATGAGTTATCACCAACAACTGGGAGCGTTCCTTCAACTCCCGGAAAAGCCCCAACAATCGGTGCAAATTTGTGTCGTCGAGGGCTGCTTCCACTTCATCGAGGATGTAGAAGGGGCTCGGACGTGCTTTGAAGATAGCCACCAACATGGCAATTGCAGTGAGGGACTTTTCGCCGCCGGATAGTAGCGACAGCCGCTTCACTTTCTTGCCCGGTGGTCGCGCCTCTACCTCCACACCCGTGTTGAGCATGTCCTCCGGATCAGTCAGATAGAGGCGTCCTTCGCCGCCAGGGAAAAGCGTCGAGAATACGGTGACGAATTCTCGCGCAACATCTTGAAATGCCTCTTCAAGGACAGTCTGGATCCGCTCATCAACGTCCTCCACGACCTCGAGCAAGTCTTTCCGAGCTTTCTTAATGTCCTCTAGCTGGGTGGAGAGGAAGGTGTAGCGTTCCTGCAATGCGGCGAACTCTTCCAGAGCCAGCGGATTCACCTTGCCTAAACGGGCAAGATCACGCTCGGCAGCCTGCAAACGACGTTGTTGCTGCTCTCGGTCATAAGGAAGAGGCTGGGGACGAGAGACCTGCTCCCCACGTTCTTTTGCATCCTCATATTCCTGCATTTCCACAGGCGAAGGGGGAAGAAGGACATCAGGTCCATATTCCTCAATAAGATCATCCACAGCCATACCAAGGTCCTCGAGGACCTGCTGTTCCATCAAATGCAAGCGCTCCTGCGCTTGAGCACGAAGCACCTCGTCCTGGTGTGCGCTTTCGCAGAGCTTGTCAAAGTCCACACTGGCCTCATGGCGACGCTGCCGAGTCACTGAGAGCCTCTCAGACACTGCGGATTGTTGGCTGGCCAAAACCTGCCGACGCTCTTCCATCAACGAGAGCTGCTGCTGCAGTGCATTCTGAAGCTCCTGCCCCGCCTCCTGGACCGCTGCAATGATGTCCAGTGCACGCCCCCGCGTAGCCGCGCGGCGTTCGGCACGCTCCCGCAGTTCTCGTTCACGGGCGGCCTGCCGGTGGAGGGCATCTGCCCGTCCGCGGACATGAGAGGAACGCTCCTCTGCCGTCCGTACTGCCAACCGAGCTTCCATTTCAGTAGCACGCGTATGCGCCACGGCAGAAGCAGCCTCCGTTGCCACAGTATCGTCAAACAGCGTAGGCTCTTCCGGCTCCTCCGTGGCGAGACGCTGGCGTTCTTCCAGCTCTGTGAGTTCGACCAACAGACCCCGCTGCTGTTCTTCTAACTGATTCCTCTGCTCAATGAGTCGATCCTGTTGCAGAGAAGCACTCCGCACAGAAGCTGTGAGTCGAGCCAACTCCTTGGTCAGCGTGGCAATAGCGGAGTCTGATTCCACCAGGGCAGAGTAGGCTTGCGCGGCAGCCTGAGTACGGTCTCGATATTCCTCTTCCGCGCCACGAAAAGCTGCCTGCGCTTTCTCTACCCACGCTAAGGCAGCCTTTTCTGCTCGCTGGGCATCCTCAATAGCGGCATTGATCTCGACATCACTGTGCGCTTTTCGCGTACCACCAGTAGCCCATCCCCATCCGCGGGCGTCTCCGGAGCGCGTGACAACACGCAGACGGCGATCTCGTCGGATGACCTTCTCCGCCATCTCCATGTCCTCAACCAGCACAGCGTCCATGAGGAGAGAAGTGAGAGCACTTTGTAGCGACAAGGGTACACTCACGACATCGAGCGCCCATTGGGCCCCTGCGGGCAACGTCACATCCATTCGGAAGTCGTCCACATCACGGCTTTCAATAAGAAACATGGAACGTCCAGCAGAACCTGCGCGAAGTGCAGCAACTGCCTCCTGAGCCCGAGTACTACTCGAGACGGTATAAGCGGATGCAGCCTCTCCTAGCGCCACTGCGATGGCCGCCTCCCAACCGGGAGTGACGGTGAGTTTCTGGGCGACTTTCCCCGACAGACCAACGTGGTCGGCGTTTTTCTCAAGCCATGCGGCAGCATCTCCTGCTCCTAAAGTGAGAGCCAGAGCATCAATTCGAGCGTGCAATCCAGCCGCTTCCTTTTCTGCCGAGCGTTCGTCATTGCGGAGAGCTGTGCACCTCTCCTCTGCCCGATCACGCTCGGCAGTCGCCTGGTCAAATCGCTCATTGAGGTGCTGTTCGGAGTTCTCCAGAGTCTGCAGGCGCGACTCTGCAGCTGCTGCCTCCTGTTGAAGAGAGGTCAGCTGCTGGCGTGCTGTTTCGAGTTCTTCAGCATAACGTGCGGCTTGGCTCTCAGTTGATGAGATAGCGTTTCGCGTGGTCTGGATGGTACCAGCCAATCGGGCGATGCCTTCTCGACGATCGGCGACTGCTCGCATCACAGCCAACCGTTTCTTCTCCACCGCTTCCGCATACTTCTCAGCGTCTGCTCGCGCTTTGGTTGCAGCCGTCAGCGCTGCTGTCGCCGTACGGAGGGCTGCCACGATCTCAGCTTCCTCGCGTGCGGCTTCCTCTGCGCGTTTTTCTAACTGCGCTGGATCAGGGCCAAAATGCGGCTCAATTTCGGTACGCAAATGTCGCGCACGATCCTCAGCGATGCGAAGAGTAGCGGCCACGCGCTCGGACAGAGCGGAGAGTGCAAACCAGTTCTGCTGTGCACTGTCGAGAGCTGGGGTCAGAGCGGCAAGTTCTGTTTCTGCAGCCTCTACGGCCATTGACATCTCGCTGAGATAGGCCTCCGCCTGCTGACGTCGCGCCGCCATATCACGCTGTAGCTGCTCATGCTGAGAGGCTTCCGCACGACGCTGCACAAGATCATCTGCAGCAATACGAAGACGGGCATCGCGGGCGTCTGCCTGGATAACCTGTGCCCGTCGCGCTGCCTCTGCCTGTCGCCCAAGGGGTTTGAGTTGACGTCGTAGTTCTTTAGTGAGGTCACTGACACGATCGAAATTGACCTGCATTGCGGAGAGTTTGCGAAGGGCTTTCTCCTTTCGCCGACGGTGTTTCAGTACACCGGCTGCTTCTTCAATGAAGGCTCGACGCTCTTCTGGCCGGGATTCCAGAATCTCAGCTAGTTTTCCCTGCCCCACGATGACATGCATTTCTCTGCCAATACCGGAGTCCGATAGAAGCTCTTGAACATCCATGAGACGGACTCGGTCGCCGTTAATCTCGTACTCGCTCGCACCGTCACGGAACATTCGACGGGTTATCGAGACCTCGCTGTAGTCAATCGGGAGGGCACCGTCGCTATTGTCGATCGTCAGGGTGACTTCAGCGCGCCCGAGGGCCGCTTTGGTGGGAGTTCCGGCAAAGATGACGTCTTCCATCTTACCGCCGCGGAGGGTCTTTGCCCCCTGCTCCCCCATCACCCAGGTGAGTGCGTCGAGTACATTCGACTTTCCGGAGCCGTTAGGACCAACAATGGCGCAGATTCCGGGTTCGAATCGGAGAGTCGTTGCCGAAGCAAAGGACTTGAAGCCTTTGAGGGTCAGACTCTTGAGATACATGAGGTGAATTCTACCTGGTCCGAGCAGGGAGCTTCTGGCAACTGGGGCAGTAGGTATGCGAACGGCCACCCACCACCATGGACACCAACGGTGTGCCGCATCGATCACATGGTTCTCCAACCTTACCGTAGGCATGCAAAGAACGCGCAAAATAGCCTGGCTCACCAGCAGCATTAACGTACAGCGCATCAAACGAGGTACCACCTACGGCCAGTGCTCGGCGCATTACTGCTTGGACTTCTGTAAGCACAGTTGTGAGCTGTGCATAACTCAGACCAGAAGCAAGACGAGTACCGTGCAGACGCGCCGCCCACAGGGCTTCATCAGCATAGATGTTTCCCACCCCGGAGATGATCTCTTGGTTGAGTAGAGCATTTTTCAGGGGAACTCGGTGGCGACGTAGTTCGCGCACCGTCGCCACCATATCGAAGCCTTCCTCCAGGGGATCGGGAGCGATGTGCTGAGCCAACGAGGGAATCCATCGTTCCGTGCGTGGTTCCCACAGCAACTTATCAATGGTGAGATAGCCAAAGGTGCGCTGGTCTACGAAACTAACACTGCGCCCCTTCCCGATATGGGCGTGCATTCGGCAATGCGGTAGCAGGCTAGCCGCGCCGTCATCGATAATGAGCTGCCCACTCATCCCCAGATGGATAAGGAGAGCCGGGGCTAGCGAGGGCGTCAGGTGCGTGGACTCGCCCACCAACACGCACCAAAGGTACTTTCCGCGACGATCGATCTTCGCAATCGTGGCACCTTCCAAGGCCTGGGCTAGTGCGGCGGATCCGCCAGGATAGCGACGGCCAGTCCGCGGATGCAAGACGTCAACATCCCGCAGGGTGGCACCTGTGAGGTGTGTGACGAGTCCACGCCGCACTACCTCCACTTCTGGCAGCTCGGGCACTAGTTATCCTTGGAAGCAGGAACAGATGGCGCTGCTGAGCTCGAGCTCTCGGTAGTGTCTAGCGCATAACGCGGCATATCGGGCTGCTCATCCAAATTAATGTCGTGGGCGGGCATACCGGGAAGGGTAGCTTCTACCTGTGCGCTGATGGGCACCCCTGGGTGTTGCGCCTGAATGGCTTCCCACGTGTTTTTTGCAGCAGCTTGTTCCGCTTTTTTCTTGTTCGTTCCGACACCAATCCCGAATGCCCTGCCAGCAATAATTCCGGTGGCAAAGAATTCTTTGGCATGGTCGGGGCCAGTAGAGGTGATGTAGTAGGTGGGGGCAGAGTTGTACTGGCTGGCTGCATACTCTTGCAGACTGGTCTTCCAGTCAAGGCTCACTCCGGCACTACCTGCATTGTCAATAAGGGGCTGGGTGAGACTGAGGATCACGCGTCGGCTTACCTCAATCCCGTGGGTGATGTGGATGGCTCCAAACAGTGCTTCGGTGGCATCTGCCAGAATGGACTCTTTGCTGCGGCCACCCGTCATCTCCTCTCCTCTGCCGAGTAGGAGATACTGCCCCAAACCATGCGGACCGAGGGTGTTGGCTAAGCGAGCGAGCGAAAAACCCGACACAATGTTGGCTCGCATTTTTGCGAGTTCACCTTCACTGCGATCAGGATATTGCTGGAAGAGTTGCTCCGTTACGCAGATGCTCAGAACTGAGTCTCCCAGGAATTCCAGGCGCTCGTTATGAGGGATACCGGGGTGCTCGTATGCGTAGGAACGATGGCAGAGCGCGCGGATAAGGAGTTCACGGGAGAGATCAACCTGGAGATAGTCCAAGAGAGGTTGGTAATCGACAGACTCCCAGCCGGTAGGTAGGTCCCACGCGGAGGGGATGCTCATACAGTTAGCCTTCTTTCTTCGCTCCTGATGCGGTGGTTGACTCGTCACCAGCCGGTGAGTCAGTTCCCTCGGCGTCATCGTTCGTCGGCTCGGTTGCCGCGTCGTTGAGGAATGCGAGGTTCTGAAACTTCTCTAGGTCCGCCCAGCGGGGGTCGATGAGCTCGTTTTCTTCTCCCGACACACCATCAACTGCAGGCATGTCGACATCTTCGGGGCACGGGTGCCCTTCGACAGAGGAGCACGAGGGGGCGAAGGGAAGGGCCAGGCCTACGGCATCAATAATGGCTTGTTCAAGATCCAACTCGGTGGGGTCGTCAAGGATGTAGACCTCATCGTCGTCTTGAATGGTGTCGGCAGTTTCGGAGTCCGGGTAGACAAATAGCTCGGTGAGAGTGGCCTCGACAGTCCCATGAATCTCACTCAGACAATTGACACACTGGCCTTCTGTGGGACCAGTAATGAGCCCCGTCACGAGGACACCCTCGTTGACCGCTTCAAGTTCCACATCAATCGACACCGGGCTACCTGCCGGAATGCCGATGAGGTCGAGGCCGATCGGTTCATCAATGAGGAAAACTTTTTCGACGTGGTGGTGGTTTCCAGCAGCGCGGCCCAGGGGGCGGAGGTCGAGGACAAATTTCGACTGGTTCTCGAAAGCTTGTGTAGTCACAGGCCTAGTCTAACGTGTCTAGGCGACGAAAACGTTAGTCCCGGTATGCTTCGGGCGGGTACTGCTGGTAACCCTCGGCGTACCCGTCCCGGTAACCTTCGTAACCATCCTGGTAATCGTCCGAGTAGCCGTCGTCGTCATAGTCGGTGTCATAGCCGTCATCAACATTCTCGTCGTAGACCGCTCCCGTCGGCTGATAATCCTGGTAGTTATCACTACTACGGTCAGCTACTCCGGCAGTTGCCCGCAGGCTCTTTCGTCCATTAAGAACCTCGCGGGAGGTGGCATTGAGGATAGATTCAAACTCGGCCAGCTTCGTATCGACGTAGATGTCGCAGTCGCCCCGCATTCGATCTGCCTGGGCATGGGCAGCATCCACAATACGGGTTGCTTCTTCGCGGGATGTCTTCACCACTTCGGATTCGCTGATCAGACGAGCTTGCTCAGCACGACCCGCTGCGACGCTCGCTTCATAATCATCATTTGCTTTCGCGAGTAGGCGTTCAGCTTCGGCTTGAGCACGTTCGGTGACAGTCTCGTACTCCCGCTGTGCCTCGTGGAGGAGCCGGTTAGATTCGTTTTCTGCATCGGACACCATGACGGCCGCATTGTTGGTGGCTTCAGCCACCATGCGGTCGGCTTTATCCTTGGCTTCCGCAATCATTCGGTCAGCATCGGCGCGGGCAGCCGCAAGCTGTTGGTCAACCTGTGCGTTAGTCTCGTTTTTGGTGGTCTCTGCGTAGGTGTTGGCTTCGTTGACGAGGTCTTCACGCTTGTCGAGTACGTCTTGTGCGTCGTCGAGTTCTCCGGGCAACGCTTCGCGGATCTCGTCAAGGAGGAGGAGGGCATCAGAGCGCGGCACCATGCACTGCGCCGACATGGGGAGGCCGCGGGCCTCTTCAATCATGGCGACGAGTTCGTCGAGCGCTTCGAAAACATGGAACATGCGTGTTCTACCCTTCTCTTTTTATGGTCACTTCTAGTGTGCCGAATCCCGCTTGTTTTTGGGGGAAAGCGTGACGGTGTGTCGCTTGACCTGCATACCCTACATTCGTTCGAGCAGTTTTTCGAGGACTGACGGTGGCACAAAATCCGTAACGTCACCGCCGAAACGCACGACTTCTTTCACCAGACTTGAGGAGATGAAATTCAGTTCTGGCGATGTTGGCAGGAATATCGTGTCAATACCGGACAGTCGCTTATTGACATGCGCCATGGGAAGCTCGTACTCATAGTCCTGGTTAGAGCGGATACCTTTCACCACAGCTTTGGCGTGGACACGAGTGCAGTAGTCCACCAGAAGCCCGCTGAAAGAATCGATCTCCACATTGTTCACATCGGCGAACTCGCGCTGGAGGATGTCGAGCCGTTCCTCGACCGTAAATAGCCCCTGTTTACGGGGATTATGGGCGACACAGACGATGACGGTATCGAAGAGCCGGGCGGCCCGGCGCACAATGTCGACATGGCCGTAGGTGAGAGGGTCGAACGATCCTGGGCAAACGACGGTGCTCATGCTGCTAGATTACCTGTGCTTTCAACAATGGCGATGTCGATGCGAGTCTCCCCATACTTTTTGGACCGATACTCTCGATAGTGCGCTGGCCAGTGCGTGGGGGTATCGCGGGACGATCTCTCCAATACGATGACCGAGCCGTCGGCTACCCAGCCATTCTCGACAAGTGCGGTGAGGATGCCGGGCCAATCTTTCTCCACCTGTGCATAGGGTGGATCAGCAAAGACAAGATCATAGGGGGCGGCGACACTTGTCCGAGCCGCGTCCGCAGTGCTACTTTCACGCGCTACGGCGAACCCCCGCTCGACATGTGGCCTGGAAGGGAGAATTTCTGTGGTGGGGGCTGTCGCCAAGAAAGCTTGTACGCTGCGGCGAACGATAGTGACCCCGGGAGCTCCGACGACGCGCCGATTCCGTTCGGCGGAGGCAACTGCTGAGGCGTTCTTCTCCACCAAGGTCACTGCCTGCGCTCCCCGGGAGGCGGCCTCCAACCCTACCGCTCCAGACCCTGCGTAGAGGTCGAGAACGGTGGTGGCGTCCCAGTCGAGGAGGTTGTCGAGGCTATTGAAGAGAGCCTCCCGAACCCTGTCAGTGGTGGGACGAGTGGTGACGGGTGGTGAGAAAAGTTTACGTCCACGTGCGCGGCCTGAGACAATGCGCATTAACGCAGCTCCGCAAGGTCATCTCCACCATCTACGTCGACGAAGTCCTCATCAATCACATAGTGGATGGTGCCGGCAGCCGGTGCGGTGACAGCAGCGTCCAGCTTGATCGCTTCGACATAGCCGACCACGTCACCTTCTGCCACCGAACTATCTTGCGGTACAGTGCGGCGCCAGATACCCGCCAACGGCGCCACAATACGATGAGGCTCCGGTGCATTCTGGTAGTTCGTCATGCTTTCAGTGTAGCTACCCCAATGGGTACTGAACGCCGCTCTGTGCGGCTACTTTCTCGATTACTTCCGCCCACTGCGGGTAGCGGATGGCCCAGTCTGTCCCCTCCCCTGGTGTGGCACCCATGAGCATTTCCATATCGTGTCGAGCGGCGGCAACGATTTCCGCATCCCGCACAATGTCGAGGAGCCGTACAGGCATGGCTACTCCCGCCTGGGCTGTACCAAGTAGGTCACCCTCTCGGCGTTGTTCCAGGTCAACCTGCGCAAGATAAAAACCGTCGGTAGAGGATTCCACGGCTGCAAGGCGGGTGGCGGCCGGGGATGCCGGATCGCACTCGGTGAGGAGTAAACATAGGCCCGGCGCGCTCCCTCGTCCAACCCGACCGCGGAGCTGATGGAGTTGACTCACTCCGAAACGATCCGCATCAACAACCACCATGACCGTGGCACACGGCACGTCAATACCCACTTCGATTACTGTTGTGCAGATAACGACGTCCAGTTCATGCGCCGCAAACTGTTTCATGATTGCGGTTTTGTCGTCTGCACTCATGCGACCGTGTAGGAGGCCTACTCGCAACTGGGCAAGTGGGCCATTCGTCAGCCGTTGGAATGTTTCGGTAACGGTCGTTAGCTCACTATCTTCGTTATCTCCAATGGCAGGGCAGACAACATAGGCTTGGTGGCCGCGTGCGCTCTCCTCGCAGACACGCTGCCAGATACGGGGCACCCAGGTGGGATGGATCCGACTATTGACTACCGCTGTCGTGATGGGGGCACGCCCACGAGGGAGCTCTTTAAGGCTGGAAACCGTCAGGTCGCCGAAACTAGTGAGAGCGATGGTACGTGGAATAGGCGTAGCTGTCATCACTAGCATATGTGGAGTTTTTCCGTTGGCACCTTTGTCAGTGAGGACCAATCGTTGGCGTACACCGAACCTGTGTTGCTCATCAATGACGACCAGTCCCAGTCGGAAAAATTCGACTCCCTCTTGGAGGAGCGCCTGAGTACCAATGATGATGCCAGCCCGCCCCGTAACAATATCGAGAAGTGCTTGGCGTTTCTGCGCAGTAGACAGCGAACCAGTAAGGACGGTGACGGCGGTCTGCACGGCTGGTTGATTATCGTTATCGGCATAGCGCAGCTGGTCGGCAGTCCCGAGCTCCCCGAGGAGTTCCGTCACAGTTCGAGCATGTTGTTGGGCCAGTACTTCTGTAGGTGCCATCAGGACTGCCTGCTGGCCGTTATCGACGGCTTGCGCCATGGCGAGAAGTGCCACCACGGTTTTACCAGAACCTACTTCCCCTTGAAGAAGCCTATTCATCGGATGAGGCTGGCTGATATCCGCTGAAATCTCGCCGAATACGTCCTGTTGGCCATTGGTGAGCTGATAAGGCAGTCGTGATTGAAGAGCACTGAGAAGACCTCTCTCAACGGGTGGACAGGCAGGAGCTGACTGGGAATAATGCTCGCGTGCCTGTTGGAGGAGGACTGCTTCGAGACTAGCGGCTTCGTCATAGCGTAAACGCGCTTGTGCGGCGGCGATATCGTCGAGGTGCTCCGGCATATGGATAGTCCGCAAAGCGGTGTCGAGCGCAATCAAGTTGTGGCTGTCACGGATATGTGCGGGAAGAACATCAGGGAACGTAGGAATCTGCGGTAGTAGTTTTTCGATAAGCACCATAAGAAGCCACGAGGACACTCCATTCGTGGCCCTATATACCGGGATGATCGGCCGGTTGAGCAGCTCGATGATAGCGGGATCTACCCCCGTCAGGCCATCTTTATGGAGGTCCTCTGCAGTGAGATCAGTCGAAGTGGCAGAGGGCGTAACGAGAGTGGATGCACCGACAATCTTGGTGGCCTGGAGCAGTTTGGCGAACTGTCCCCCGGCGATGGCCGGCCCCCCACTTTGGAGGATAAGAAAGTTCGGATGGCTCATGTCGAAAAAACGGCCTCGCCGTTGAATAGTGCCGTCGAGCAGTACTTCCGTTCCTTCAGTGAGGATCCGGGCAATTCCATGGGGATGGAAAAAGGCGACGTTGATGAAGATACCGCCAGAGCGAACAGTCACCCGCAGAATATAGCCCTTACGTTGACGCATACGAGACAACTCCGAGCTGACCACCTGCCCACGCACCATCACACTGTCCCCATCGACAGTCTGTGCAGGGTCAAAGATCATGCGACCGTGAATGTACCGGCGGGGGAAGTGGTAGATCAGATCTGCTACGGTGTGAATTCCTAGCCCCTCCCCGAGGCTGTGAGCCACTTTTGCGGGGAGGATTCGCGCTAGGTAATCGGTGGGCTGCATGGCGGCTATTCTCCTGCAGCAGGGAGTCGCCATTCCACAGGCGTTGCCCCCTGCGCAATGAGTTTTTCGTTGGCACGGCTAAAAGGACGTGAACCGAAAAAGCCGCGGGAGGCAGACAACGGGGAGGGATGAGCAGAAGCGATTATTGGAGTAGAACCGAGACGTGGAGTGAGGGTTTGTGCATCGCGCCCCCACAAGATGGCAACCAGGGGCGCCTCGCGGGCCACCAGCGCGTCGATGGCACACTCTGTGATCTTTTCCCAGCCTTTGCCGCGATGCGAGGCGGGGGCACCGGGCCGAACGGTGAGGACTCTGTTGAGGAGGAGGACACCGGCTGCACTCCAGGGGGTGAGGTCTCCAGTGGCCGGGGTGGGATATCCGAGGTCTGCGGAGTACTCCTGGAAAATATTGCTCAAACTTCGCGGAAGGGGGTGGACAGAGGAGTCAACACAGAAGCTGAGGCCTACTGCATGTCCTGGGGTGGGGTAGGGATCTTGCCCCACGATGAGGACTTTTACCTCATCGAAGGGCTGAGTGAAGGCTCGCAACACGTTTTTTCCGGCGGGAAGGTAGCCGCGGCCCGCTGCCAACTCACGCCGGAGGAAGTCCCCCATCCGGGCAACATCGTCTGCGACGGGGGCGAGTACTTCTGCCCAGCCGGGGTCGATGAGCTCCGCAAGAGGGTGTGCTGTCACTATCTGCTCCTAGTAATTCAAGGTTTGCAGTTAATACTGCGTCACGTGGTTAAAGGATTCCCATCCGCCCACTGTCGATACTTCACTACCATCAATGCTAATAAAACTGCTGTCGTTCGTCGCTACAACAGTTTCAACCACACCAATTTGGCGAAACCCACCAGGGAGTTCCGTCCCCGCTGGGAATGTCGCAACGAGTCCGTGGTCTTCTCCCCCGGAAAGAATCCACGTGCGCACGATCTCACGTCCGCTATCTCGCTGTGCGACACGTTCAGCGCACAGTGCAGCCAGCTCGGCAAGAGACTCTCCGGCAGCCGCAAAAACCTGCTCAGTGGAGAGATTGAAGGTGAGCGTCACGGTCTCACCGACAGCTGGTATGTGCTCGCTCTGAAGCCGCAGCTCTTCCCCCAATTTCTCTTGGGAATGCCGCGCAATGTGGTAAAGGTCAAGTAGCAGTCCATCGGAGACATCAGTCATCGCTGTCGCCCCGTCTGCGGCGGCACGAGCACCGTAGCCGTAGGGAGGACGTGGACAGCGGTAGAGATCGCAGGCGTGTTCGACGAGAGCGTGGTGGAGGAACTTCTCTTGGGTGCCGAAGGTACCGGAGAGAATATCAAGCCCCGCTGCGGACCATCCCAGAGTGCCGGCAATGGCGACAATGTCACCGGGGCGTGCTCCGCTCTGCAGAACCGGGGCGTGAACTGGTTCGATGATTTGTCCGAGTGCGGTGACACAAATGACGATCTGTTGGGCTGAGGAAAAATCTCCACCCACTACGTCCGCTCCCGAGCGGTGTGCTTCTGCTACCGTACCTTGGCCGATTCCCGTGATGATGTGGGCGGGGGTATCGCGCGGTGCGGCGATGGCGACGACATAACCGGTGGGGTGCGCACCCATTGCTTCTATATCAGCGGCATTTTGCGCGATAGCACGCCGTCCGATGGAATGTGGGTCGGACCAGTCGAGCCGGAAGTGCTCACCCTCTACCAGGATGTCGGTGCTGACGACTGCTCGGTCTCCTCGTGCGGTAACCACTGCGGAGTCATCCCCTGCTCCCAGGACAGTTGAGGAGTGGCGGGGTGGGCAGACAACGCTGCTGATAATGCCGAGTTCGCCTAGTTCCGCGACGGTGGGTTCCACACTGGTCATGATGTCTCCTTGGGAAGGGTACGGCATCCAGGATTGGTCCTGAGCTCAGACTAGGGCTGATGGTGGGATAGTTCAGTATCGATGAGGGTAGCGATAAGGTCGGAGTAGCTCAGTCCAGTATCCGCCCACATCTTGGGGTACATCGAGATGGAGGTAAAACCTGGGAAGGTATTTATTTCATTAATGACGGGGCCTTCGTCAGTGATAAAGAAATCGACGCGTGCTAGCCCTTTACCGTCAATTGCTCGGAAGGCTTGGCAGGCTAGTTCCCGGACACGGTTAGAGATTTCTGCTGGTACTTGCGCAGGCAGATCGACGTCAATGACATCGTCCAAGTATTTCGTATCGAAGTCGTAAAAGTCACTATCTGCGGAGTCGCCATCGTTATCTCTAGCGGGGGCAGTGTCGGGGATTCTAATCTCTGCAATGTGGGAGGCAACGACCTCTCCTGTGGGGAGTTCCAGCACCCCACATTCGACTTCGCGCCCTTTAATAGCTGCTTCAACAATGACCTTGCTGTCACAGTTCCGAGCTGCAGCCACTCCTGCCGAGAAATCATCCCAGTCTGAGACCTTGCTAATCCCAATCGAGGAGCCGCCGCGGGCGGGCTTGACGAAGACTGGCAGTCCAAGAAACTCTTTCTGTTCGGGAGTGAGGTCATCGACACCAGAGCGCATCACCACCTGAGTGCCAATGGGAAGCCCAGCATTGCCCAGCACAACTTTTGTGAATTCTTTATCCATAGAGTTAGCTGAGGCCGCTACCCCACACCCCACATAGGGGACGCCTGCTAGCTCAAATAGCCCTTGGATGGTGCCGTCTTCTCCATTGGGTCCATGAAGGACGGGGAGAATCACATCTGCTGTGGCGACTATCTCACCGGTATGGTCACCGGCTGTGAACACGATAGTTCCTGGATGTTGAGGGTCGAGGAGTAGTGCCACTTCCTGGCCTGGGCATGGTTCCACGGCGGGAAGCTCGCGTCCGTGTTGGGAGAGCTTGTCAAGGTCCCCATCGCCGAGATACCACCCACCGTCTTGAGTAATACCGATGGGGACAATGGTGTACTGCTCCATCTGCTGCATAATGCTGGCGGCAGAGATGCAGGAGATGGAGTGTTCGGGGCTATTCCCCCCGTAGATAACAGCAACAGTGGTGGTAGTCATGCCATAAAAGTTACCCAATCCTTGCGGTAAATTCCTACTGACCAGTTGCGACTACAGCAGCATCTGGTGGCACTACGTACGGTGAGGGTGATGTTTATGTGAATAAGTGCTGATGTTCGCTTAGCGTGGGCTAGTGGTAGAGCCCGATAGCGCCCTAAAATATGCCTGACTAATGAAAGGTTTTTTATGCATTCTGCTCCTGCCTCTTGGACGCCTACGGGCGAGCCCTCTCCCCTGGCTGGTCTGGTGCCTTCGCACACTACCCTGTCTTCTACTGCTGGCGATCCCCATACCGGTGCGCTGCTGGCAGACAACCGGGGATCGGCACGGAAGTGGTTTGTGTACCGTATCGACGCTCGCAATTCCCCTGACAACCTCGTGCTTGCGGCAGGCGGTGTGGTGTGGCGCCGGTCAAAGTCGGGTGAGCTCGAGGTGCTTCTTGAGCACCGGAAGCGGTATAACGACTGGTCTATTCCGAAAGGCAAGATTGATCCAGGCGAGTCGCCGGTAATGACAGCGATCCGGGAGATTGCTGAGGAGACTGGTTTTCAGGTTCGGTTGGGCAAGTTTTTAAAACGTGTCCAGTATTCTCTATCCGGGAACCGCGACAAGGTGGTGTTTTTCTGGTCCGCTGAGGTTATTGGTGGCAAGTTCCGTGCCAATAGCGAGGTTGACCGTATTGCCTGGTTGCCTGTCGCGGAGGCGGAAGAAAAGATTCAGTATGAGTCTGATCGCAAGGTACTGCAGCGTTTCTTAAAAGCTGATGTTGCTTGGCATCCCGTCATTCTTGTCCGCCATGGTCGTGCAGGAGAGCGTGGCACTGGCGCGGAAGATGTGCTGCGACCATTGGACGCAGTAGGACGCCAGCAGGCTGTGACGTTGGCTGAAGCCGCCAGTGCCTATGGAGTGACCGAGCTCTATACTGCTGATCGCGTGCGTTGCGAACAGACAATGCTTCCCACCTCGCAGCTCCTTAATCTCCCTCTGAAGGTGGAGCGGACCCTCTCAGAGGAGGCTGCTCTTATTCACCCTGACGATACTGTCGATTTTTGGTTGGAGATGTGTGAGCGAGCTGCTCAAGGCGAAATACCGATGGTGTGCTCGCAGGGAGGAGTGATTCCCACTCTTCTCGAAGGGATGGAGACGACTGGCGGCATCGCTTTGGATTCCCGCACATGTAAGTGCAAGAAGGGTGGAATGTGGGTCATTTTCGTGGATGACCACGGTATTGCGAAAGCGGCAGATTACCTGCCGAGCCCGCTTGCTGTGCGCTAACCATTAAGCCATACAACCAGTCATAGCTCGAGAAAAAGACATACGGGAAGCCCACGTGTCCCTTGGCATATGCCAGGACCGCAGGGTTCCCGTATGGTTTGTCTCAGGTCAATAGGGCGTGAAGCCTTTACTTCTTGGACTTCTTCTTCTTGCCCTTCTTGGTCTTCTTGCCAGACTTCTCGGCCTTGGCACTCTTCTTTGAAACCTTCTTTTCTTTCTTCAATGTGTCTGCGTTCGACTCAAAGGTGTTAGTCGCCACTCGCTTTACCGAGATTCCAGTCTCGGGAAGCTGTGCCTCACCTTTGACGACGGCACGGAAGTACTGGCCGGGACGGAACATCGGCACCTGGGTGGGTGCTACCGGCACAGCTTCACCGGTGTGGGGATTGCGGGCGACACGGGCAGCTCGCTCGCGGCGTTCGAACGTTCCGAATCCCATAATGGTGACGGATTCATCGCGTTCAACACTCCTCACAATGATGTCGAGAGTGTTTTCAAGTGCACTGGTAGCTGTGTGTTGGTCGATGTCCATGCGGCGTGACAGTTCCGCCACAATATCGGCTTTATTCATTGCTCCTCCAGGTGTTCTTCGGAAAGCCCGGTTCTTACAGCGGAAACGGTGCCAGAAGGCCTGTATCCAGTGAAGGGGGCTGGCCTCAGTAACAACAGTTGCGCTCTCCTCTAGTAAGGAAGTGCGTGGAACGTACGTCCTCGCGGAGAAAAAGCAGTTGCGGTTCTCTCAGGAGAGCAACAATCGGTGCACCCCGCAGCTTCTAAGAACTAGGGGTCCTCTTCAAAATATAGCCGAAATTCGTTAGCTTAAGGGGCAATTGCCAATGAATTATCGAGTAGTCGGCTTGTAGCTCGGGCGGCCCGCCTCAAAGGCAGCGATTTTGTCCTCTTGGCGGAGGGTGAGACCGATATCGTCAAGACCTTCCATCAGACGCCAGCGGGTGTAGTCATCAAGGTCGAAAGGCACCACGAGGTCACCAGCAGTGACTGTACGATCTGCAAGGCTCACCGTTACCTCCATTCCGGGGTGAGCTTCCATGACCTCCCAAAGCCTCTCAATATCGCCTTGGGCAACCAGACCAGCTACCAGGCCGGCTTTGGAGGCGTTGCCGCGGAATATATCGGCGAAGCGGGAGGAGAGAACCACGCGGAAGCCGTAGTCCATGAGTGCCCACACAGCGTGCTCTCGGGAGGATCCGGTACCGAAGTCCGGGCCGGCTACCAGAATGCTGCCCTCACGGTAGGGCTTTTGGTTCAGGATGAAGTTCTCGTCATTGCGCCAGGCGGCGAAGAGTCCGTCTTCAAAACCGGAGCGCGTAACACGCTTGAGGAAAACTGCAGGGATAATTTGGTCGGTATCGACGTTCGAGCGACGCAGCGGGACGCCAACACCAGTGTGAGAGATGAACGGTTCCATGTTCTTTGTCCCTTCGTGGGTTGACGGGTTACTGGACGGGGTCGAGATCAGCAGGGGCGGCAAGAGTGCCACGTACTGCAGAGGCAGCAGCAACCTCTGGACTGACCAGATGGGTTCGGGAACCCTTACCCTGGCGCCCTTCGAAGTTGCGGTTGGAGGTGGAGGCAGATCGATCCCCTGCCGCCATGGTGTCTGGGTTCATTCCTAAACACATCGAGCAGCCCGGGTTGCGCCACTCAGCTCCCGCAGCAAGGAAGATTTGGTCCAAACCTTCTTCTTCAGCCTGCCGCTTGACGAGGCCAGAGCCAGGAACTACGAGCATACGCACACCATCGGCCACTTTACGACCTTTCAGCACGTCTGCTGCTGCGCGCAGGTCTTCGATACGACCATTCGTACACGATCCAACGAACACGGTGTTGATAGCAATGTCGCGCATCGGGGTGCCGGCTTCCAGATCCATATACTTGAGGGCTTTTTCGCAGGCAAGTTTCAAGGACTCATCGTCAAAATCGTCTGGGCTAGGAACAACGCCGGAGAGCTCTACGCCTTGTCCAGGGTTGGTACCCCAGGTGACAAACGGCTCAATGCCCTCGCCTTTCAAAACGACTTCCTTGTCAAAGATGGCACCTTCGTCTGTGCGCAGCTCTTTCCAGGCGGCAACAGCCTTATCCCACTCCTCACCTTTGGGAGCGTGGGGGCGGCCCTTCAGATAGTTGAAGGTGGTCTCATCGGGAGCCACCATGCCTGCGCGGGCACCGGCTTCGATGCTCATGTTGCAGATGGTCATGCGGTTTTCCATGGAGAGCTTTTCGATGGCGGAACCACGGTATTCGATAACGTGTCCCTGTCCACCTGCAGTTCCAATCTTCGCGATGATGGCGAGAATAATATCTTTTGCGGTTACACCAGGTTGCAGCTCACCGGTAACGGTAACCGACATGGTCTTGAACGGCTGCAACGGCAGTGTCTGGGTGGCCATAACGTGTTCCACTTCAGAAGTGCCAATGCCGAAGGCTAAGGCCCCGAACGCCCCGTGGGTGGAGGTGTGGGAGTCGCCGCAGACGACGGTCATACCCGGCTGAGTGAGCCCCAGTTGTGGGCCGATGACGTGAACAACACCCTGGTAGGGGCTACCCATGGGGTAGAGGCGAACGCCGAATTCTTCGCAGTTCTTGTGGAGTGCTTCCAGCTGAGTGCGAGAGGTGGGGTCGGCGATGATGCCATCAACCATGGGGGTGGTGGGAACGTTGTGGTCCTCGGTGGCGACGGTAAGGTCGGGGCGCCGCAGCTGCCGTCCTGCGAGGCGTAGCCCGTCGAATGCCTGTGGGCTGGTGACTTCGTGAAGCAGGTGTAGATCGATGTAGATGAGGTCCGGCTGGCGGGTTTCACCTTCCCCTTCTCCAGGAACGACGACGTGCTGTTCCCACACCTTTTCAGCGAGGGTCTTGGGGCCGTGCGTGGTGGTCACGATGCTCCCTTCTGTAACACCAAGTGTTACGGCGGACGGTGATGGCGGGCAGATAGTCCATGGGCTAGCTTTAAGTACAGTGCTTGCACGTCAACTATCGTGATGCAGCTACCCACGTTTCCACTTTAATGATGCAGGTGCGAACGTGTTTTTCTAGAATTGAATTAGGTTATCCTAAAAAAGTACTTGCATCTCACAAGATGAGATGATACACTCAGAATATGGGAAAGTCAAGCGGAATCGGCGTCCTCGACAAGACGATGCTCATCCTTACCACGGTGGCGGAAGAACCCTGCTCACTCAACGAATTATGTGAACGATCAAGCCTTCCTCGCGCCACCGCCCACCGCCTTGCCGTAGGCATGGAGCTTCACCGCCTACTCAGCCGCGATGCCTCCGGTCTGTGGCGTCCAGGCCCAGCACTCGCCGAACTGGCAGCAAAATCCACCGATGCCCTCCTCGAAGCAGCCCACCTGGTCCTTCCCCGCTTGCGGGATATCACCGGAGAATCTGTGCAACTCTACCGCATCGAAAATGGACAACGTGTCTGTATCGCCACATCTGAACCACCTACCGGGCTGCGTGATAGTGTGCCCGTCGGCGCACATTTGCCACTCTATGTAGGTGCCTCTTCGAAGGTACTCGTTGCCTGGGCAGATTCCAGTATCCAACGATCAGTATTAGCAGAGGGCGAGATTACTGATACCCAACTCCGCGATACCCGGCGACGAGGTTGGGCGCAGAGTGTCGGAGAACGCGAGCCTGGTGTCGCAAGTGTCTCTGTACCGGTTCGAGATGCCCGTGGGGCAGTCGTCGCTGCAGTCGCTGTGTCCGGACCAATCGACCGAATCGCTAAACGCCCCGCAAATATGTGGGCAGCAGACCTCAAAACCGCATCGAGCGTCATCACCAAACGGCTTTAACAACTGAACAGATATGAGGAGAGCGCACCTACCCGGTACGCTCTCCTCATATGTCTACTAACGGAGTGTATGAACTCCAATTGCCTGTGGGCCGCGACGCCCCTCCCCCACTTCATACTCCACTCGCTGGTGTTCTTCCAGTGTGAGGAAGCCATCCCCAACAATCTCCGAATAATGGACGAAGACATCAGCGCCATTGTCATCGGGGGTAATAAAACCATAGCCTTTTTCTGAATTGAACCACTTAACGGTACCCGTTTCCATGGCGTGTCCTTTCTTCTCCCCGTTCACCAGCAAGCTAGCGGAGAGTCCTCAACGGGATGGTGTTATCCCATTTCTCTCCACTATAACGAGAACTCTGAAAAGGATGCTTCTGCTTCCGTGTCCTCACGGTGCTAGAGGGATATCTGCTAGGCGATTTTCAAACAATGCACCCGAGCACTGATGCCTTACAACTGAAACATCCGGAATACAGAAACCCCCCGACCGAAGCCGGGGAGTTTCTGAGTTGTACCCCCAACGGGATTTGAACCCGTGTTACCGGCGTGAGAGGCCGACGTCCTAGGCCGCTAGACGATAGGGGCGTAACCACTTAGTGAACTAGTGGTGACAGAAGCTTAGCGTATCGCTTCCCATTTTCCAAAACTGTTGTCAGCTCTGGGTTTCTACACTCTCATGGAGTGAAGAGCTGGCCTACCAGGACTCGAACCTAGAATGGCTGAACCAGAATCAGCTGTGTTGCCAATTACACCATAGGCCACTGGGGTCTCATGACCGCCTTAGAAAGGTTACCACTTCACCCCGTGTTAACACCAAATCGAGATATTAACCCTAGTTTTCCAGCGGAATGGCCTGGTAACTCAGTGCTGCAGTGAGGCGTTCCACCGTCACCGTACGACCCAGCATCTCCATCGACTCGAAAAGCGGCGGGGAAATGTGGGTACCAGTAACAGCCACTCGCACTGGAGTAAACGCCTTACGTGGCTTCAGCTCCATCTTCTCGATGAGTTCCTGCTTAAGCGCAGCCTCGATGGCGGAAGCTGTCCACTCGTCATCGGAGATCCCCTCGAGAGCAGCCAACGCAGCACGCAACACCGGCTTGGCATCATCTTTGAGGTTCTTGCGACCCGACTTCTCGTCGATGGCAAAAGCTTCACCACAGTAGAGGAAGTCAAGCAAATCCCATGCATCGCTCAGAACAACAATACGAGTCTGGACGAGCTCAGCTGCCAGGCTAAAAATGTCCTCATCAAGGTCGGCGGGGAGGGTCGTCCCCGTCTTTGAAGGAAACTCCTGCATATAGGCAAGGAGGCGCGCCCGGAAATCAGCAGGCTCAAGCATTCGGATGTGCTCTGCGTTAATAGCATCTGCCTTCTTCTGGTCGAAGTGCGCAGGTGCCGAGTTCACGTTGACCACATCGAAGTTATCGACCAGCTCGTCGATCGTAAAGACGTCGCGGTCAGGAGCGAGACTCCATCCCAGCAGCGCGAGATAATTGAGCAAGCCTTCCGGAAGGAAACCACGATCCCGGTGAATGAACAGATTAGATTCCGGATCGCGCTTGGAAAGCTTCTTATTTCCAGTTCCCATGACGAAGGGTAGATGGGCGAACTTCGGGATGTGCTTCGCTACACCGATACGCATGAGAGCTTCATAGAGAGCAATTTGACGCGGAGTAGACGGCAACAGATCCTCGCCACGCAGCACATGGGTGATGCCCATGAGGGCGTCGTCGACCGGGTTTACCAAGGTGTAGAGCGGGGAACCATCCGAACGAGCGATGACGTAGTCCGGCACAAATTGTGCTTTGAACTCGGTGTAACCACGCACCATATCGTCCCAGCCCAGGTCTTTGTCAGGCATGCGAAGACGGATGACCGGCTTACGCCCCTCCGCGCGGTAGGCGGCTTTTTGCTCCTCGGAAAGATCTCGATCGTAATTGTCGTAGCCCAGCTTGGGATCCTCACCTTTGGCAATATGACGCGCCTCGACCTCTTCATTGGTAGAGAAGGCCTCGTATGCTTCTCCGGACTCAAGAAGCTGCTGCACTACTCTGCGATAGATATCACCGCGCAAGGACTGCCGGTAAGGCTCGTGCGGGCCACCAACCTTGGGGCCTTCATCCCAGTTGAGACCAAGCCACTCGAGAGAATCGACGATAGCCTGATAGCTTTCTTCAGAATCACGTTGCGCGTCGGTGTCCTCAATACGGAAGATGAGCTTTCCGCCAGTATGCCGAGCGTATGCCCAGTTAAAGAGGGCGGTACGAACCATCCCCACGTGAGGGGTACCAGTGGGGGACGGACTGAAGCGAACACGAACGTCTTGTGTAGTCATAGTTTAAGGCTAGTAGCTTTCACGAGTAGGCTGGAGGACGGCGCTACAACAGAGCACCTTTCATCCTAATTGTAGGAGGTGGAGATGGAGCCTGAAAAACCCTCGCAGCCGTGGCAGCACCATCTCCATTCTCGTCCGCGAACTGCTCCTGATTTTCTGCTCTCCCGTGCCACTGGTTCTGTACGCACTAAGGGTGTGAAAGAAACCTTCTCTTCCGTCGCCGCGGCGCGAGAAGCACTGGCGAGCGGGCGTGCAGAGATGATTGTCGGCGCACTGCCCTTCACACCGGGTGCTCCTGCTGCCCTCGTCTCCCCCCGTCAGATCATTCGGTCTGATGCACCTCTGGAACCGCCCGCGTTTTTCCGTGTGCAGCAGATGCGTGCTCGCATTACCGCTTTCTCCCCTACCGCGAGCGAACATCGCCGGCGTGTGCAGCAGGCGGTGGAGGCGATTCGGGATGGAGTAGCCGACAAGATCGTGCTAGCCCGTGCGGTGAACGTGAGTGCAGACGAGGAGCTGGACCCGCAGCTCATTGCTGCCCGCCTACTCGATGGCAGCCCACGACAAGAAGCCTATTTGGCAGACCTCTCCCCGGCGGGGGCAGACTACGCAGGGCATTGGCTGGTCGGTTCGTCTCCCGAGCTACTGGTGAGCCGTCGTGGGAACCGGATTAGCTCGCATCCACTCGCCGGTTCGCTGGCCCGCCACTCGGATCGTCAATTGGATGCGCAAGCTGCGCGCGCTTTGCGCACCTCCGCCAAAGACATCGCTGAGCACCGCTACGTCACACTGGCGTTGGATGAGGCTCTTCGCCCTCTATGTAGCAACCTTGATATTCCCGACACCCCCAGCCTGACCTCCACCAAAGAGATGTGGCATCTGGGGACGCACATTACGGGCACCTTGGCGGAGACAGTACCGCATGGTTCCACTGCTGTCAGTTCTCTTTCCACTGCACTTGATCTGGCGGAACTTCTCCACCCCACCCCAGCGGTAGGTGGCTGGCCTCGCCAAGAGGCTCTCAAATTCATTGCCGATTCGGGCGAAGAGCGGCGTTTCTATGCTGGAACAGTGGGCTGGTGTGATGCTGAGGGGAATGGAGACTGGGTTGTTGCCATTCGCTGTGCAGAACTCGACCTAGCGCACAATTCCGCCACTGCCTGGGCTGGTGGCGGAATTGTGGTTGACTCTCGCCCCTCAGACGAAGTGCAGGAGACCCGCGATAAGTTGCGGACGATCCTGCGCGCGCTGGGGATTATGGACGACGACGCTTAGGCGTCAACAACAGGATTAGACAACGTGCCAATGCCGTCGATCGACACCGTGACGGTATCGCCAGCGACAAGCGGACCAATACCTGCCGGAGTGCCGCTAAGAATAACGTCCCCTGGGAGTAGCGTCATAACGCTACTAATGAATTCGATGATTTCTGAAACCGTGTGGACTACCGCTGCCGTGTTTTCATCCTGACGAACTTCGCTGCTGCCGTCGGAGTGTGTCACCTCCACCAAAATGTCCTGGTCAGATGGGTCCAGCTGCGTTTCTATCCACGGTCCAAGGGGGCAGAACGTGTCGTAGCTCTTCGCACGGGTCCACTGTCCTTCCGCCCTTTGGATGTCACGGGCAGTAACGTCATTGGCGATGGTGTAGCCCAGAATCACTCGTCGTGCGTCCATGGCATCAACATTGCGGCACGGCTGGTTGATGATGATGGCAAGTTCACCCTCGTGGTCAACGCGCTGACTTGCTGCTGGGCGTCGAATCGGGACCCCCGGGCCGATAATGGTGGTTGGGGGCTTAATGAAGATGACGGGTTCGTCTGAGGTTTGGCTGCCAAGTTCTTTGGCATGATCGATGTAGTTCTTCCCGACGGCCACAATCTTCGTGGGAAAGATGGGCGCCAGCAGCCGCACCTCGGACAGCGCGAAGCTCTTGCCGGTAAAAACAGGCTGGCCGTCCCAGGGAAGTTCATCAACCTGGCGAAGTGTGCAGGTGGCAGGGCTATCTGGGTCTCCCTCAACAATGCCGAAGGAAACACCGTCAGGGGTGGCAAAACGAGCAATACGCATAGTTGGAGGATACTCCTTAAAATAGGACACTGCCCGGTAGGCGGTCCTCGGAGTTAGCGTCCAGGAGTACTACCGGGCAGTGTGTACTGGTACAGCAGTGTGAAGTCGCCTTACTGGAGGGCGGCGACGATGCGGTCTCCCACCACAGAGGTGGAGATGGGGCCGTCACCACGGTGTGCGACATCGTCTTCGACGACCTGCATGATGCGAGTGGCTTCCTCGTCGTAGCCAAGATGCTCCAGCAGCATGGCAGCGGAGATAATTGCGGCAGTAGGATCAGCCAGGCCCTTGCCCGCGATATCCGGCGCTGAGCCGTGAACCGGTTCGAACATAGAGGGGTTGGTACGAGTGGCATCAATATTGCCGCTTGCAGCCAGGCCGATCCCACCCATCACTGCACCAGCAAGGTCGGTGATGATGTCACCAAAGAGGTTATCGGTAACGATGACGTCGAAACGACCCGGGTCGGTCACCATGTAGATAGTGCAGGCATCAATGTGGCAGTAGTCGGTGGTCACCTCAGGGTACTCGACGGCCACCTCATCAACTGTGCGCTTCCACAGCGAACCGGCGTTCGTGAGGACGTTCATCTTGTGAACGAGGGTGAGGCGCTTATCTCGCTTCATCGCCCGCTCGAAAGCATCCCGGACGACACGTTCCACCCCAAAGCGGGTATTGAGGGAGGTCTCGGTAGCTACTTCGGCGGGAGTTCCTACCCGAATAGCGCCACCGTCACCACAGTAGAGCCCCTCAGTTCCCTCGCGGACAACTACGAAGTCGAGGGCCGGGTTACCGGCCAGCGGGGACTCTACTCCGGCGTACAGTTTGGCCGGACGCAGGTTGACGAAGTGGTCTAGTGCGAAACGGAGCTTCAGAAGCAGTCCACGTTCGAGTACACCGGGGGCAACACGTGCGGGGTCGCCGATAGCGCCCAGCAGAATAGCGTCGTGCTGGCGGATCTTCTCGACGGTCTCATCAGAGAGAATCTCACCAGTTTTCAAGTAGTGGTCTGCTCCAAGTGCGTAGCTGGTGACCTCGATATTGGGGACAACCGCTCGGAGAACTTTGAGGGCTTCCGCGGTGACCTCGGGCCCAATACCGTCTCCGCCGATTACCGCGAGATTGATGCCTTTGCTCACGCCAGGTCCACCTGCTCTGCGCGGGTTGCTCCGATAGAGGCGCTGATACTGTCCATTTCCTCTTCCGTAAGGGCACGGTCGAGACGCAGCAGCGCGGTGGCTCCGGCACCCTTGGCATCGGGGCTGAGAGCGCAGGAGATGATGTCCACGCCGGCATTCCCCAGCGCGGTAGCGAAGAGGCCGAGGGCGCCCGGGCGGTCTTCGTAGGAGAGCACCAGGTTGTGTCCTTCAGCGCGCATGTCGAAGCTACGCCCGTTAATGCCGATAATCTTCTGAACCTTTTCAAGGCCAGTCAGGGCACCCGACACGGAGTTGACGGTGCCTTCGGCGGTGACGGCGCGGACTTCCACCACGGAGCGGTGAGTGAGGGCTTCCGTCTGAGTATCGACCTCAACAGAAACACCACGTTGCTCAGCGAGTTGTGGGGCGTTAACGAAGGTGACGGCTTCCGTCGTGGCAGCTGCGAAGAGGCCCCGCAGTGCGGAGAGGCCAAGGATACCGACGGATTCTGCAGAAAGCTCACCTGAGACGACAACCTGTAGGGCGGTGACGGGTTCCTGGGAGATGACGCCAGCCAGCAGACCAAGCTTGCGGACGAGTTCCAACCAGGGTGAAACTTCCTCGTTAACGGGGCCACCGGAAACGTTGACAGCATCCGGGACGAATTCACCTGCAAGTGCCAACAGTACGGACTTGGCGACATCAATGCCGGCACGGTCCTGTGCCTCTGCAGTGGAGGCACCGAGGTGCGGGGTGAGCACGATGTTCTCGGCGTCCAGCAGCGGATTATCGGTTGGGGGTTCCTTGGAGTAGACGTCGGTTGCAGCAGCCCGAACCTTGCCGGAGGCGAGAGCGGCAGCTAGGTCTTCTTCCACGATGAGACCACCGCGGGCAGCGTTGACAATAATCACACCGTCCTTGCACTTGGCTAGCTGCTCCGCGTTGATGAGGCCAGCAGTCTCGGGAGTCTTCGGCAGGTGGATAGAAATGATGTCGGCGCGGGAGAGCAGCTCGTCCAGGCTCACCAGTTCGACACCGAGCTGAGCAGCACGGGCAGCGGGAAGGTAGGGGTCATAAGCAACAACGGTGGTATCGAATGCCTTCATCCGCTGTGCGTACAGCTGGCCAATGTGGCCCAGACCAATCACACCGATGGTCTTTTGGAAGATTTCGGTACCGCTGAAGCTGGAGCGCTTCCATTCGTGGTTGCGAAGAGTTTGATGGGCTGCCGGGATCTGGCGGGCAGCGGACATGGTAAGGGCCACTGCGTGTTCGGCGGCGGAGTGAATGTTGGAGGTGGGGGCATTGACAACCATGACACCACGGGCGGTGGCAGCGGGAATATCAACATTGTCGAGGCCGACTCCGGCACGGCCGACGATCTTGAGTTTGTCGGCAACGGCAAGTGCTTCCGCGTCGATGGTGGTGGCAGAACGCACCAGTACGGCGTCTGCGTCGGGGAGAGCTGCAAGCAGTTCTGGACGGTTCGGACCATCGACCCAGCGGATTTCTACACCATCACCCAGTGCATCTACGGTCGATTGAGCAAGTTTGTCGGCAATCAGCACAACGGGACGAGCATTTTGGCTCACGGGATTCTCCATTTTTTGTGAAGTTACTTCTGGCACGACCGCGCCAGAAACTCGATGCACCGTCGTGTCACGCCCTATGGGGGTGAGGGCATTGTGGGAGCTCTGGGGAGCGGCGTTTCCTACAGCCTCACAGCCTGGCTATGCACGAGGGATGCAGGAATTATTCTAATAGGGAAAAGCAGATATAGAAATAAACACCCTGTTCCTACCGGAGGGTAGAAAACAGGGTGTTCATTAGCGTTCTATCGCTTGGGTTTAAGCGGTTTCGGTGATCTCGCGCTTGACCCAGCTCATCATGTCGCGCAGGTCTGCACCGACAGACTCAATCTGGTGAGCGTTAACCTGTGCACGCAGGTCTTCAAGCTCCTTGTTACCGTTCTCAACGTTGGCAACCAGGCGCTTTACGAAGGTGCCGTCCTGGATCTCCTTGAGAACCTGGCGCATGGCTTCGCGGGAAGCGTCACCAACAACACGCGGACCGGACAGGTAACCACCGAATTCGGCGGTGTCAGAGATGGAGTAGTTCATGTTGGCGATGCCGCCCTCGTAGATGAGGTCAACAATGAGTTTCATCTCGTGGCAGCACTCGAAGTATGCCATTTCAGGTGCGTAACCGGCTTCAACAAGAGTCTCAAAGCCCATCATGATGAGGGATTCGAGACCGCCGCACAGCACAGCCTGCTCACCGAAGAGGTCAGTTTCGGTCTCTTCCCGGAAAGTAGTCTTGATAACGCCAGCACGGGTACCACCGATGCCCTTAGCGTAGGACAGGGCAAGAGCTTGTCCTTCACCAGTCGGGTCCTGATCCACGGCGATGAGGCACGGCACGCCGTGGCCTTCCACGAACTGACGGCGGACGAGGTGACCCGGCCCCTTGGGGGCACACATGGCAACGGTGACGAACTCGGGAACCTCAATGAGCTTGAAGTGGATGTTCAGACCGTGTGCGAAGAAGAGGGCGTCGCCTTCCTGGAGGTGCGGCTTGATGTCCTCGTTGAAAATCTTGGCCTGAGAGGTGTCGGGGGCGAGCATCATGATGGTGTCAGCCCACTCAGCAGCCTCGGCGTTGGTCATAACCTTGAGGCCCTGCTCCTCTGCCTTAGCAGCGGACTTGGATCCCTCGCGTAGACCAATAACAACCTCGACGCCAGAATCGCGCAGGCTCAGTGCGTGGGCGTGGCCCTGCGAACCGTAACCGATTATTGCGACCTTGCGGCCCTGGATGATGGACAGGTCAGCGTCATCACAGTAGAAAGTTTCGACTGCCATGGATGGAGTCTCCTTTTTCGGTGTATTCATATGGAGTCGTACGAGCTATCCAGCCGTACGTTTCATTGTTAAGTCTAGCGGTTCTAGGAAGTCACAGTCAGCGGGTAGCCGTCATGGACTTCGGACCGCGGCCCAGGGCGATCGTGCCAGACTGCACAATCTCCCGAATTCCGAAGGGGTCAAGCACGCGCAGTAGTGCATCGAGCTTGTCACGGGTGCCGGTGGCTTCCAGGGTCACAGACTCAGGGGCCACGTCGATTACCTTCGCTCGGAACAGTTCCGCTGTCTGCACAACTTGGATGCGGTTGTTAGCGTCGCAGCGAACCTTGATGAGGATGAGTTCCCGGGACACGGAGGTCTCGGGATCCTGTTCGACAATCTTCAAGACGTTAATGAGCTTGTTGAGCTGCTTCGTCACCTGTTCGAGGGGAAGTTTGTCGACTGCCGTGACGATGGTCATACGGGACACTCCCTCGACCTCCGTCGGACCGACAGCAAGAGAACGAATGTTAAAACCACGGCGGGCAAAAAGGCCAGCAACGCGGGTGAGCACGCCTGGCTTGTCTTCCACCAAAATGCTCAGGGTATGAGTAGTCATGGTTAGATGGTTTCCCTTCCGACCTGGTCTTCGTCAACAAGCGGGTACATGCCCTTGACCATCATGATTTCGCTGTTGCTGGTTCCGGCGGGCACCATTGGCCACACCTGGGCGTCCTTGGCAACGACGAATTCGACGACGACCGGGCGGTCGTTAATCTCACGTGCCTTCTCGATGGTGGGAATAATGTCCTCTTCATTTTCCACCCGGAAAGCAGCACAACCGAGGGCTTCTGACAACATGACGAAGTCCGGGATACGGCGAGTGTGAGTTTCCAGAATAGTTTGCGAGTAGCGCTCTCCGTAGAAGAGGGTCTGCCACTGGCGCACCATACCAAGGTTGCCGTTATTGATGAGGGCAACCTTGATGGGAAGGTCACTGAGCGCGCAGGTCGCCAGTTCCTGGTTGGTCATCTGGAAGCAACCGTCACCGTCAACGGCCCAGACTTCCTTATCCGGATTACCGGCCTTAGCACCCATAGCGGAGGGGATGGCATAACCCATAGTTCCCAAACCACCTGAGTTCAGCCAGGTGCGAGGGTTTTCAAAGTCGATGAGCTGGGCAGACCACATCTGGTGCTGGCCCACTCCAGAGACGTAAATAGCCTCCGGACCAACCACATTAGAAAGGGTCTCGATGACGTGCTGAGGCGACAGGTGACCTTCCTCGTCTAGTGCTTCCTCGTACTTCACGGTGTACCGGTCGCGAAGTCCGTCGAGGTATGCAACCCAAGCACTAATGTCTCCCACGATCTCTTCTGCGGGATCAGCTTTCATCGCCTCGATGAGCTCGATGATAACCTCACGCACATCTCCAACAATGGGGACGTCAACATCAATGTTCTTGCCGATTTCAGCAGGATCGATATCAGCGTGAATGATCTGCGCATCTGGGGCAAAGAACTCGAGGTTGCCCGTAACACGGTCATCAAAGCGGGTCCCGAGGGCAATGATGAGGTCAGTCTTTTGCAGGGAGGCGACGGCGGGGACGGCGCCGTGCATACCCGCCATACCGTAGTTGAGCGGATGACTCTTCGGGAAGGCATCAAGGCCCATAAGGGTGCACGCGACCGGAATACCGGTGAGGGTAACGAGGTCGAAAAGTTCCTTGGACGCATTCGCACTGATAATGCCGCCACCCACCATGAAGACGGGCTTTTTGGCTTTGGAGATAAGTCGTGCAGCTTCACGGACCTGCTTGCCGTGCGGCTTAGTCACGGGGTGGTAGCCCGGCAGGTCGATAGCGGGCGGCCAGGAGAAGGTGGTCTGTTGGTTCATAGCGGACTTGGTGATGTCCACCAGCACCGGACCAGGACGCCCGGTCTGGGCGATGTAGAAGGCTTCTGCGAGCACCTGTGGGATGAGGGCGGCATCCTTCACTAAGAAGTTGTGCTTCGTGACGGGGATAGTGATGCCGGAGATATCAGCTTCCTGGAAAGCATCCGTGCCTATAAAGGCTTCACCCACCTGGCCAGTGATAGCAACCATGGGGATGGAGTCCATTTGTGCATCGGCGAGAGCGGTCACGAGGTTGGTAGCGGCGGGGCCAGAGGTCACCATGCACACACCGACGCGGCCGGTTGAGCGGGCGTAACCTTCGGCTGCATGGCCGGCACCCTGTTCGTGACGCACCAGAATGTGGTTGATAAAGGTGCTGTCGTATAGCGGATCGTATACAGGGAGAATTGCGCCACCCGGGAGACCAAATACGGTATCTGCGCCGAGTTCCTCAAGAGAGCGGATAACCGATTTGGCGCCGGTGCACTTCTCCGGTTCCACAACACGGTTACTGCTGGTTGCGTGGGCTGCTTCAGCAGGGGTGGGGATGGTCCCATGTCCCGGCTGACGAGCTTCTGTTGCGCTCACATCAGTTCCTTCAGGTGACGTGCAGATGGTAGGTTTCCGTCTGCGGGGGGGTGATAGTAAAAAACCCTCGACAGCGTGGCTGTGCGAGGGGCGTTTAGCTTCTTCCTGGATCCGGCAGCATCAACCGGGTCTAGCGTAAACGCCGACCGCGAATGCGTACAGATACTAGAAGGTGAAGCACGCTCTTCATACTAGGCTGCAAATCCCATATGGTCAAAAATTGTGGCCACTCTTTGGGATTAGACGCTCACGTTACGATGGTTCTGTGTTAGTGGCACAATAGAGGTACATCACTTCAGTGCTGTCTCACAATAATTGACACAAGGTACGAGTGCGAGAGCCGTGCAAGATCTGCCCACTACACTCCTCTCCACACTCCTGTAGAAAGGCTGGCTAATGCCTCAGCTCCGATCTGCTCAATCAACGCGCGGACGTAATGCCGCGGGAGCGCGCGCCCTCTGGCGTGCCACTGGCGTCAAAGACTCTGATTTTGGTAAACCGATAATCGCCATTGCCAACTCCTACACGGACTTCGTACCAGGACACGTCCACCTCAAATATGTGGGCGACATCGTCAAAAAGGCCATTGAAGAAGCAGGCGGAATCGCAAAGGAATTCAATACCATTGCCGTTGATGACGGTATTGCCATGGGTCACGACGGCATGCTTTATTCCTTGCCTAGTCGTGAGATCATCGCGGACTCCGTGGAGTACATGTGTAATGCTCATACCGCCGACGCAATCGTCTGTATTTCTAACTGTGACAAGATCACCCCAGGCATGCTGAATGCTGCGCTCCGCCTCAATATCCCCGCAGTTTTCGTCTCTGGCGGCCCCATGGAAGCCGGCGGTGCGGTAGTTGTCGACGGTGTTGCCCGAAAAGCCTCCGACCTTATTACCGCCATCTCTGCGAGTGCCTCTGACAACACTGATGACGACGCCCTCCTGACTGTCGAGCAGTCCGCATGCCCCACCTGCGGGTCATGCTCTGGCATGTTCACCGCGAACTCCATGAACTGCCTTACCGAAGCACTCGGCCTTTCCCTCCCCGGCAATGGCTCCACGCTGGCCACCCAGATTGCTCGACGCGGCCTCTTCGAACGAGCCGGCTCTCTGGTGGTCGAGTTGGCAAAGCGCTACTACCAAGATGGTGACGAGTCCGTCCTCCCCCGCTCTATCGCGACCCGTGAAGCATTCTGCAATGCGATGACACTCGATATTGCCATGGGTGGATCGACGAATACAGTTCTCCATATCTTGGCGGCTGCGCAGGAAGCTGAGGTGGACTTCACCCTCGCCGATATCGATGCAATCTCGCGTCGCGTACCCTGCCTGTCGAAGGTGGCTCCTAACTCGGACTACTACATGGAGGACTTCCACCGGGCGGGAGGCATCCCTGCGCTGCTGAGTGAGCTGAACCGCGCCGGGTTGCTCAACACGAATGTCCACTCTGTCCATTCCGCTAGCTTCGAGGACTATCTGGCCGAATGGGATGTGCGTGGTGGATCCGCTTCTGACGCTGCCATTGAGCTTTACCACGCTGCACCGGGTGGCGTTCGGACCACTCAGCCATTCTCCACGGCCAATCGCTGGGAGAGTTTGGATCTCGATGCCAATAACGGCTGTATCCGCGATATCGCGCACGCCTACACCAAGGAGGGTGGCCTCTGCGTGCTCCGGGGAAATATCGCTGAGGATGGCGCCATCCTAAAAACTGCTGGTATCACTGAAGACCAGTTCCACTTTGAAGGCCCCGCCCGCGTTGTAGAAAGCCAAGAAGAGGCAGTCTCCGTCATCTTGACCAAGACCCTGCAGCCAGGTGAAGTTCTTTTCGTCAACTATGAGGGGCCCTCTGGCGGTCCGGGCATGCAGGAGATGCTGCACCCCACCGCTTTCATTAAAGGCGTTGGCCTGGGTAAGGAGTGCGCATTGGTCACTGACGGCCGCTTCTCCGGCGGCTCCTCTGGCCTGTCCATTGGTCACGTCTCCCCCGAAGCAGCTCATGGTGGTGCTATCGGCTTAGTGCGCAACGGCGACCCCATCTACATTGATGTGTCGGAACGCAAGATCGAACTGCAGGTGAGCAAGGAGGAGCTCGACAAGCGTCGTGCCGAAGAGAATTCTCGCGAGCATCCTTGGACTCCGCATAAGGACCGCCCGCGGGCCGTCTCTAAAGCACTGCGTGCGTATGCCAAGATGGCCGCGTCCGCAGACCGCGGCGGTGTGCGCGATATCGACTGAGTCTCGCTGTTAACGAT
>NZ_CAMXWW010000007.1:0-87611 GCF_947252745.1 uncultured Lawsonella sp.
AGATGTGTATAAGAGACAGGGGTGTGGGAGAGTAGGTCGCTGCCGAACTTAACTTAGAAGAGCCCCGAGGGTTGAGAGCAATCTCCCCCCGGGGCTCTTCCCATTTCCAAACATAAGTAGAGTTAATAGCCGTTGCTCACTACTGTGCACCCTCAACACAACACCTGCTTCACCTCTAAACAGGAATCAAAGGGTTCCTTCCCCCTATTCCATGCCGATTCCACTGGTGGGTTGCTATCACCGGGTTTGTAGAGGCTATAAATTAGGCACTAGAAAGCGGCTAAGCCTAACGACGTCGGGCCCAGCCGCGTTACGTGAAAGGGCTCCGTAGGGTGTTCTCCTACGGCTATGCTACGTTCGCGCTATACGACGAGGTCCTCATCTGCTAGCAGCAGTACATCGTTACGCTGCTCCCGTACATCCTTTAACCGTGGACGCAGCTTACTCAAGGTATCCCATTCGGTAGTGGGAATTGTCCGTCTAGCCTCCGCAATGATCGTACGATCCGTCGTACCCCACGCTATCGGCATCGGAGTAGCCAAGTCCCAATAGTCATGTCCGGCACGCAGCTTTTGAGACCCCGTCACCGCTACACACGGCACCTTCTGACCGATTACCTTACGCAGCCCAGGGATGTCGTGAACGTCGCGGGCGACTAACGCCCACTTCGTCGACTCCTCTGGTTTCTTTGATAAATCAACGAGTGCCAACAGCGTCATCCCACTCTCTCGCGTATCTGCGACAATCGCAGGAACTAACGATGACTTTTTAAAAGTCTTATCAATCGACCCGATCGCAGTTGGAATCCACACCATCACAACGCCAGACACCGCCGCAAGGACACACAAAACTGATACCCAAAACACGCTAGCGCCTTTCGCGTACGCAAAATACGCGGCAACGCCGAGAATGATCGTCAAAATAAGGGACGATACCTGCAAACGACGGCGATCACCCACCAACTCGTTGTGCTTCTTCGCGTGCTCCTTATCGATGGGGAATTCAAAGATTCGCACTGGCATCGCAAACCTTCTACTTTCTCTAAAACATTATGGCTAAGTTCTCAAAGTAACGTTTCGCGAGTTAGCCCAAACTATCCAACTCGTCCGCATTCACAATGCGATACCCATAACCCTGCTCCGCCAAGAAACGCTGGCGGTACGTGGCATAGGTCGCATCGATCGTGTCACGGGCGACAATGGTATAGAAGTGAGCCTCCTGACCACCACTCTTCGGACGAAGCAGTCGGCCCAATCGTTGGGCCTCCTCCTGCCGGCTCCGGTACGTTCCAGACACCTGGATCGCGACCGATGCTTCCGGAAGATCAATGGAGAAGTTCGCAACTTTACTCACTACCAGGGTACTTATCTCACCTTGTCGAAACGCGTCGAAAAGACGTTCCCTTTCGGCTGTACGGGTTGTCCCCTGTACCAGTGGGGCATCGAGTTTGGCTGACAACCGCTCTAATTGATCCAGGTAGGCGCCAATAACCAGGGTAGGTTCAGAGGGGTGACGAGCGATCAAATCCGCCACTACTCTATCCTTAGAAATTGCCGTGCAACAGCGTCGGTACATCTCCTCACGCTCAGCTGTCGCATAGGCCATACGTTCTTCATCCGTCAACGTCACCCGCACTTCAGTACAGTCAGCTGTAGCGATCCATCCCTGGGATTCCAGATCCTTCCACGGCATATCAAAACGCTTCGGCCCAATGAGGGTAAAAACATCCTCTTCGCGGCCATCCTCACGCACCAAGGTGGCAGTCAAGCCCAACCGTCGACGTGATTGCAGATCAGCAGTGAGACGGAATACTGGAGCGGGCAACAGGTGGACCTCATCGTAGATAATGAGCCCCCAGTCCCGTGAGTCGAATAACTCCATTGACCGGTAGATGCCCTTCGTCTTCCGCGTCACCACCTGGTAGGTGGCGATAGTCACCGGGCGGATTTCTTTCCGCTCCCCTGAATACTCGCCAATCTCATCCTCGGTAAGGGTTGTACGCTGCAGCAGTTCCCTCTTCCACTGCCGGCCTGCCACCGTAGAGTTCACCAGGATAAGAGTGGTCTTCTGGGCTCGCACCATGGTTTCGATGCCCACTACAGTTTTCCCGGCGCCACAGGGCAGTACGACTACCCCAGACCCCCCCGCCCAGGCGGCGTCTGCGGCCCAGCGTTGGTAGTCGCGTGCCTCCCAACTGACATGTTCTTGGCTGCGTCCGATGGGATGCGCTTCACCATCGACGTAACCGGCAACATCTTCTGCCGGCCACCCCACCTTGATGAGCTCTTGTTTGAGGTGGCCTCGTTCAGAAGGGTGAACTGTCACAGTGTCAGGGCCGACCGATTGCCCCAAAAGAGGGCGAATCTTCTTGTGGCGCATGACCTCTGCCAGTACCGCAGGATCGGTGGAGACAAGCACTAGCCCATGAGCAGGGTCATTGACAAGGTGGAGGCGTCCGTAGCGCTCCATCGTCTCCGCAATGGCGATGAGAAGAGGTTGCGGTACCGGGTAGCGGGAATAGCGCACCAGGACGTCCACAACCTGTTCTGCGTCATGTCCTGCGGCGCGAGCGTTCCACAGTGCGAGCGGGGTGATGCGATAGGTATGAATATGCTCGGGGGCTCGTTCGAGCTCAGCGAAGGGAGCAATGGCCTGGCGCACCTCGTCAGCTAGCGGATGATCGACCTCCAACAACATAGTGTTGTCGGACTGGACAATCAGCGGACCATCGGACATTCAAACTCCTCAACAGTTTCAGCTGTCACTCGTCGGTGACGATGCGGACTGAACGGATCTTATGCAATGCGAAACGGTAGGGTTGACGGGTGGCGAGCTCCATAGCGTCTAGCCGGCCACCCGACATCCCCTGGGGGAGGAGGCGAATCTGTGCTTCAACCCCGGTTCCCTTGATAAACCCGAGGATCACCTCCCGGTTGCTGGTAATAGCCTCCTGTAGCGTCGGAATGATGCCCTCGCCCGTCACCATTGGCCCGCTGTTTCGACTATTGTCCTCGGCAGCCTGCAGGCGGTTCGCGATCTCCAAGACCTGCTCTTGGGAAAACTGTGAGTGCAAAGACCGGGTAGTGAGGGAGTCATCGGTAGGAACCGGGCTGCGGTAAGGATTATCTGTTAAAGGACGTGGCCGATGGTGGCGGAGTGCCAATACCCCGCCATGGTGATCTTCCAGAATGGGGCTGAAACCAGCCTGTTGCAACGCGGAGTGTAGTTCACGTGGCGTGACGTCAGCTATCGCCACCGTGGGAGCAAGAGAGCGGAGTCCACAATGGTGTACCGCTGGTGCGGCCATGACAGTACGGATAAGCGCGGGATCGTCAGAATGAACGACGGATAAGGCAGGAGCAACCCGTAGAGCTCCATGGCGGCGGGCGGCATCGTCAATGAGGTACCCCAGTGCCTGCGGTACGGCATTAACGGACAGATCTTGGAGAAACGTGTGGATATCGGTGGCGGTAAGGCCGGTGTCCAAGGCGTGTCGGATGCTTTCTTCAGTGATGCGGTAGAGGGTCGCCATTCCAGGGGATTCTACTTTTGCGAAGCGCCGCAACGTGTCAGTGTGAGCGGGGGAGAGAAAACCTTGGACGAGCACGGTGTAGTCGTCTTGTACCAGGATGGATGTCGTTTCTGGAGGGATATGGGAAGCGATTGTCTCTGCCAGCTCACCCGTGAAGAGGGAGCGTCCCACTTGGGTGAGGGTAGTGGAATGTAGCAGGCCAAGCATCTCTGCCACCTGCAGCGTATCCGTGAAAGCGTCACCGCCGGCGAGGGCGGGGATCAGCGGGTAGTTCCAGTGTGTGAGTGCGGCGACGTCAGAGGCTTCCGCCGTGTGGAGAGAGGTCGGCCAGAGAGTGAGACTCTCTAACAGTTGGTGGCGAATCGCTAAGAGATGGCTATCCGCGGCATGCGGGTTCAGCGCTAAAGCACGCTCGTGGGGTGTACCGCCCCACGGCCGGGGACTGTGCCACCAGGTACGGATGAGGAGTTCCCATTGTTCTGCGGGGGAGACCGCTAGGAACGCGTCAGCGGTGATGGTGGTGGTCCACGCGCCGTCCTCGAGAAGTGATTCCTCGATAATTCCGAGGGCAGCGAGTGCCTCTAGTCCAATGGTGATCTGGTCGGTGGCGAGGTCGGTACTAGTGGCGAGCCGACGCAGCTCTCGTTGCCCAATGCCCCCATCGGCGAGCGCATGCAGCGGTTGGTTATCGATAGTAGTAATGAGCTCACGTAGCGTGTGCAGAAGCAGCGCGAAATGGTCTAGCCCTGTTGCGAAGGAACCAGCAGTAGTGCTGGCCAACAGATGGGCGACTGCGGTGGGGGAATTCCGCTGCTTGGGGGTAGGGCAGACTAGCGGCTCCTCGTGGGCTGCGGCGATGGAGTGATGAAGTGCGGAGTACACGTCTTCGGGGAGCAGTACGGTGTCCTCTGTGCGCTTGTCGAGGGTCAGCAGCTCCGCAGCGAGCAGCTGTTGTAGAGGATGGTCGGGTGGCGCTTGCACAACGGCAGTGGCATGGCCTTTCCGGCCAGATTCTGCAAGTGTTTTCAGTACCTGGCGTTGCTTTGGAGGGAGGAGTGCGATGTGTGCGCGCAACTCACTACAGTCCCGCAACGGAGGATTGTCCAGCAGGTCGAGGGGGAGTTGGGAAAGGACGTCAGGGAGCCCAGGGGGAAGGAGATAGCCGTCATCGTCACCGGGATAGAGGAGTGCGTAATTCTGTAGGGAGACGGCGAGATTCTGGGTGTCATACGGAAAGCAGTCTGTTGCTCCAGGGAGTATGGGGGAGAGTCCAGCGTGATCGCCCGTATTCTTCTGTATGTTTCCTGTTGCTACTGTCGCGAGAAAGGCGAGCTGCGGGCGATTAAGGCTACTCAATGCGCGTCGGTAGGAACGTTGTTGAGTGAGTCGAGTGGAGAGGACGACGAGGCTAGTGGGCGGGGGAACAGCGGCATCAGGACGCAGGTGGAGGAGGGTGGCCAGGCGTTCTGTGGTGAGTGAGCCCAGCCACGCATCCCAGCTGGTGTGCGTACGCAAGTCCATCCATCCAGCTTACCGCGAACCGGAGAATAGCGAGTGTGGCGGGGTGAAGGGTAGGCCTGTTGACATAGTAGTGTGGCCAGCTAGTGAACTAGCTGGCCACACTACTAATGTGAGTGCCGGGAGCTGCGGTAGCTCACGCGACAGGGGGAGGTGTCCTTTAGCAGTAAAGGTCAGAAAGCGGAAGGATACTGAGGAGACTGTCCTTCTTGTCTTTCTGCGAATTAGCCTTCTTCTCTATTTGCAGAGGCAGAGCAATGGTGGACTTAGTGGCTTTGGTGCCCTTCGCGGAGACCTTAGCGGATTCCGTGGAGGAGGTCGTTGTAGCATTAGCGCCGACTACTGGGGTGGCGCCATCGGTCAGTGCATTGAGTGTACTGGAGGGGGCGTAGAGCTTCTCTTCTAGGCCACCGTCGCCTTCGACAACCTTAGCGGCGGAACGGTTTACCTTGGTGTAAGTGGGGTCGACTTTTTGTAAAACCGTGCTGTCGGACTCTTTGCTGGCTTTTCTGGCCGGCTTAACGACTTTATTGGTGAAGCCGTTGTTGATCTCATCAATGGCCTTGTCGGCTTTCTGTTCATTCACGGGGAGGCCGAGGTTGGCGGCAGTTTTTACGGCAGCGCCAGCGGTTTCGGTGGCCTTGTACTGGATGAAGTTATTTTCGCGTTCACGGCGCTCTGCTTCGAGGCGTTTCTGCTCGGCGAGACGCTTCTTCTTCGCGAGTTCACCAGGGGTCACGGTATTGCGAGGGGTGGGGCCACTGCTCAGGCCGAGAGAGGAGGAGCAGGCTGGCCAGGCACCCCATCCTTGGGTAGCGAGCACCTGCTCAGCTACTGCGATTTGCTGATCCCGGGTGGCCAGATCTGCTCGGGGGGCGTAGTTGGTACCGCCGTGGGCGGCCCAGGTGCCTTGGCTGAACTGGAGGCCACCGTAGTAGCCGTTACCGGTATTGGTGTGCCAGTTGCCACCGGATTCGCACTGTGCCAGACGGTCCCAATCGGAGTTGGGGGCGGCGGAGGCGAGGGGGGATGAGATGACACCCACTGCGAGGGCGGCAGCGCCGGACAGGGCGATGGAAGAGACCGCTTTCTTTACATCGGCAATTCCATACTGTCGTCCTTGTGCAGAATGTGCACCCATGAGGTTCCTTTTCCAAACAAATGCGCCGTTCATCGGTGTTCTTATGGGGGTAGTGCAAAGAACATGGGCCCTGATGTAGGCCGTTGTGATGACCGTTCCCATCCTTGTTCGCTGTTCAGGGGGCAGCGCTCTCGACGGTCAGGGGATGGGAGATGCATCCTGACAACCGGAGTAGTTGAAGCAACTATGAATACAAGAGTACAGTTCCGTGTCCGAATCGTCACCTAAACGAAATAAATATGATGCTCCTAATCTGGGGAAAATGCTGCACGTTTCTCGAAGTTCCCTGCGTATAGCCCTATTTTAAAGATCAAGAAATCATTACAAAATCCCACAAAGTGGGAGAGTTTGTGACGAAATGGTGACGAAACGCCTCCCGCCTTATTGCTTTATATAGGTGACAGGGAATCGGTACACTGTAGGGACTGTATTGAGTACAAACCCGTGTACACACCAGGAAAGGAGATGCACGGATTATGCCCCACGGAAAAGTGAAGTGGTACGACCCGGAGAAGGGGTTCGGCTTCATTACCCAAGATGAGGGGGAAGACGTCTACGTTCGTGCTTCTGTTCTTCCTGAAGGCCTCACCGAGCTGAAACCAGGTCAGCGTGTCGATATGGATATCGCTGCCGGACGCCGCGGCCCTCAAGCACTTCGTTTGGAAGTCCTTGCACCGGCTCCCTCCGTATCTGCTAACCAGCGGAAGCAACGTCGACAGAGCGCACACCGGCACACTCCGGACGAACTTCACGGAATGATCGAAGACATGATCACGCTTATGGAATCCGCCGTGCAACCGGAACTTCGGAAGGGACGTTACCCCGACCGTAAAACCGCGCAGCACATCTCGGAGATTGTTCGCGCGGTAGCGCGCGAGCTCGACCACTAGATTTGATCTGCTCCCACCTGCATACAGCCTCTGGCGTCGCACCAGGGGCAGTGACATTCCCCGACGTGAAAAGTGGCACAATAGAACTGTGAGTGACGACATCGCAAAGACAACTCCCTCTGCCAACCCCACACCGTTGGGGACTTCTGCTGCGGAGACGCTGGCCAGGCAGGCTGTCGCTGACCTCCACTCCGGCGGGGCAGGCGAACTCCTTGGGGTACAAGCCGAAGACAACGGTTCCACAACCTACCGCTTCTCCTCAGATCTACCTGGTTACCGCGGATGGGAATGGCAGGTGGTCCTCTCCGGCGATGAGTGCCATCCCACTCTAGACGAACTAGCACTAATGCCAGGCGACGACGCACTGCTCGCCCCGGCCTGGGTTCCGTGGGAAGAACGGTTGCAACCGGGAGATCTCTCCGATGGAGACATTTTGCCGGTTGCGGAGGACGATCCCCGGCTTGTCCCCGGCTATGTGGACTCCGGAGACGATGAACTCGATGACGCAGCCATGCCTATTGGCTACGGACGCGAGCGAGTGCTGAGCCCTCAAGGACGCGACGAAGCCGCTACCCGCTGGGCCAAGGGAGAGTACGGGCCCCACAGCACCTGGGCGAAGAAAGCCCCCGCCCGGTGTGAGACCTGCGGTTTCTACCTGCCTCTAGCAGGAGTATTAAAAGCAAGCTTCGGAGTGTGCGCTAATCGCCTCTCGGCAGATGGACACGTTGTCCATGTCCGTTATGGGTGTGGAGCTCATTCCAGCATTAAAGAAGACCATTCTGCGGCTCGTCCAGCAGACATGTACTTTGATGATGCAGAATTTGAACTCGTCACCAAACCTGTTGAGACGGCCACTTCAGCTGACGAGACGCCAGGAAACGCATAACGCACCGTTACTGTTGGCGCGGAATTTTGACGACCACACGGTCGACAGCCTCGTCCCCCTTGCGCTGGACATCGGGAAGTGAAGTCTGCGCAGTGGCAGCCCCACGGCGTACTGCACTCCGTTGCCAAGCAAAAATGGCGTAAATAACGATACCGACAGCAATACCACACACCGCGACCCACATAGCTGTGGTGTGAACTCCCACGACAAGCAACGTCGCCAGCGATACCAGCCAGGCCGCAGTTCCTGCAGCGATCACCGGCCGAGGGTCAATAAGGCGAGCTGGTAGAGCGGGGATGGTGCGTTTCATCATATTCTTTCGGTACCGCCTTGTCATCGTTACTATCGTCAACAGTACCGAAAACAATACGGTTTTCCGCCCAACTAGGATGTAAAACACACCACGTTCCCAGGAAGAACACCCAGCATGGTTCACATGATCCCCATCGCCGACCCCCTCGACTCCCGTATCGATGGCTTTCGGAATCTCAACCATGCCGAGAAACGACGTGATCATGCTGGACCAGACGGCGTCATCATCGGTGAAGGCTCACTGGTGATCGACCGTATGCTCGCCTCATGGTGCCCACCCACACAATTCCTTGGCACGGAAGCAGGGATTGCCCGCCTCACTGCGATGCCGGATTATGGCGCACTAGCCGCATCCACCCCCTTCTTCCTTGCGACAGAAGAGGTCATCTCAGAATGCGTGGGCTTCCACTTCAATCGCCATATTTTTGCGCTGGCACCGCGCCCCACTCCCCGCACGGTCGAGGACGTCCTCGCTTACAGTCCGCGCACCCTGGCTGTGTTGGAAGGGCTGAACGACCACGCCAACATCGGAAGTATCTTCCGCAATGCAGCTGCGTTAGGAGTGGGCGGGGTACTTATTGGTGCCGGGTGTGCGGACCCGCTCTATCGGCGATCAGTACGCGTGTCGATGGGACACGTCCTCCGCATTCCATTCGCGCCCTGCACCGGTGGTCCGAACGATTGGCAAGAACCCACCTTTGCACAGTTGCGCGCGGCCGGATATCGTATCCTCGCCCTTACCCCAGCTCACGATGCGCAGGTGCTTTCGGATGTTGCGGAGGGTGGCAAAGTTGCCTTTATTGTAGGGGCGGAAGGCCCCGGATTACGCCGGAAAACAATGCGGCTAGCCGACGCGAGAGTGCAAATACCCATGCAAATTGGGGTGGACTCACTGAATGTCGCCACGTCAGCCGCAGTGGCCTTCTACGAGCGCGTCCGCACCCAGCACTAACGATTGTCGGTGTAGTCCTCACCGTAGGCTGCCGCATAGTCCTGGTAGTCGTCAGCATCGCTGTAGCCACCAGCTACTGCCTCGTTGGCAGGATACTCGTCACCAGCTGCGATATCTGGGGCATAGTCGCCGTAGGGAGAAAGTTGCTCCTCACTAGGAGCGAGAGCATGCTCCTCGACAGGATCGCCATTCCACCACCGCTTAAAGCGGGTCCATAGACCATCCTTATGAGCCTTATCCTCTTTACCCGCGGCAGCTTTCGTCCGTCGGCCAGCTCGCTTGTACCCCTCGGCAGCATCGTCCTCGTCTGCCACTTCGCCAGTTGCTTCTTCCAACTCTGCAGCAGCGAGTTCATCGGCAGAGACGCCCGTACCCATCTCCGGAGACCGAAGTGCCGCATCATCAGGGGCATTGCGGTCCAGGGGGCGAGCTTCGGGTCGGCCGTCAATAGCAAAACCATTCACCAAAATGTTGAGGTGGTGGGCCCGCGGCTCAAAGCCCAGCCATGCTGTGTAGAGCGTAAGCAGCATATCTCCCGGCAGGAACGGGAGCGGAATGGCGAAGTCAGACCCCAGGTCAATCTCCTTCGGTACCGGATACTGCCCGGCCCAGTAGGGGCCTTCCACGCCTAGAGGAAGGCCCTTGTCTTCAAGGATTTCGCAGGCTGTAGCACTAAATGCACGTTCCAATTTGCCCTGGTGCCAGTGGGCAAAGCCGGCAAAAGTTCCCGACGGCCCCTGTGCGAAGGCATAAATGTCATCTGCCGCATCCGGCTGCACCCATTCGGGTACCAGGTCGAGCATGCGATTGAGCGGAATGGCCGCAGTTTGCAGCACAGTGACACCTGGGTAGGTGCCAACGTACACCTCTGTGTGTCCAGCAGGAGCGGAGCGGGTGAGGGGAAACGTTCCTAGAGGAGTGACGGGTTTGTCAGGGAAGAGACCGGCGACAAGCTGCAGCCCGTACTCGGCATCGGGCTGCGGGTTGGAGGCCAGCAGTGCGTGGGCATCAGGAGCGGAGACAAACCACAGTGTTACAACAGCTTGCTCTGCAGAATTAGTCATTTTGTTGACCTCGAACACCTAGTAGGACATCTTCCCAAGAGGGCATTGTGGGGTGCTTCTGCCTCTTCCGAGCAGAACGACGAGAATGGTCATCATCGCCCTTGTGCGCGGAAGGAGAAGCGGAGAGAGGCTTCACCGGGGGAATGAATTTCGCAATAGGGGGCGTAGCCCCCTCGTCTTCCTCCGGCTGAGATGAAGTCGCTGGGGAGCTCTTGTCAGCACCGGCCTCCGGTGTGTCGACGGCAGTATCTCTCTTGTAGGCCGCAAACTGCCGAATGTTATCCAGACTCAGCTGCTCGGTCGTGGGGGCTGAGGTAGTGTTCTTGGTGCGCTTGCTGGCGCGGGTTTTCGCGGTGCTTCCTTCATCTGTCGCTGGTGCAGGAGTATCGGTCGTGGCGGGGGAGGGAGCCTCCACGGATTCGAGGGATCGGACCGGGCCAGGAGTGGTGGGGTTGGTGAAGTCATCCATGCTCACCGTCACTGACTTCACATATCCGGGAGTGCGACGGCGCGCACTCCCCGGGCGGGAGCCATCCGGCAAACCCGCTGCGTCGCGTTGCGCTGCCACCGCCAGTTGGTGACGCGTTTCTTGGCTCGTTCGGGAATTGCGAAGGCGTGCTGCCCCCAGGTTGGAGATGGGGGTAACGTTTGTCGGCCGGCTGGGGACAAAAGAGGGGTCGGTAAGCTCGCTCGCTGTCTCGTCGATGGGGCTGGTGACAGCGTAGGAGCGATCCTGCTGAAAACGCCAGTGCGCGGTGTTGTCAGCATGGCCTTCTTCCCAGCGAAGTTCAATGATCCAGTGGCCATCTGCTGTCTTCCACGAGTCCCAGCTTCCGTCGTGGTAGTCGATACCTCGTGCACTGAGCCCCGTGTGTACCGCCATAGCGAGGGTGATGTCGGAGGGGCCGTCCGCCAGAATCGGGTGAGATTCCTGGGCACGGTGCACCATGTTGGCCCGTTCCATGAGGATCGGACGGGCCAGATTATCGAGGCGGGATCGTTGCATGCCGGCACGGTCCGCCAGTTCATCGGTGGAAGCCCCGGCTCGGATGAGTTCCTGGATCTCTGAGGGACGCATGGTGTTGGATTTCTCTACCCGAACTTGCCGCAGCCCTGGTACGTCACCTCGTGCGGCAGCACGCAGCTGCTCATCGGCGATGACGGAGAACTCTTCTTCAGTCGTCGGATCGCGCAGGATGATGCTGTTTTCGTCCGCGTTGTAACCAGCTACGTGTAGCTCTCGCATAGTCGACACCTCCGCTGGTTGTGAGTTCCTTACAACAACTTTAGCGGAAGACACCTGCGTTATTGGGAAAGGACAGTACAAAAAACCGTGGAAGACCCACATTTTGGTGGATCATCCACGGTTTGTGAAAGCTCACAGTCCGGGGACCGGATTAGCGGTTGGGCTTAGAGATGTTCGACAACGTAGTCGATGCACTTGGTGAGCTGACTAACGTCCTCGGGGTCGATAGCCGGGAACATACCGATGCGCAGCTGGTTACGGCCAAGCTTGCGGTAAGGCTCGGTGTCGAGCACACCGTTGGCGCGCAGAGCCTTGGCGACAGCTGCGGCGTCGATCTCATCGTTGAAGTCGATGGTGCCCACTACCAGCGAGCGGAGTGCCGGATCCGTCACGAACGGGGTGGCGAATTCACTCTTCTCGGCCCACTCGTAGAGACGGCTGGAGGAGTCGGTGGTACGGCCGACGGTGAAGTCCAGGCCGCCGTTCTCGTTCATCCACTCAACCTGGTTCGCCATCAAGAGGAGGGTGGCGACGGCAGGGGTGTTGTAGGTCTGGTTCTTGCGGGAGTTGTTCAGGGCGGTCTTGAGATCGAGGAAGCTCGGGATGAAGCGGCCGCTTGCGGAGATTTCCTCAATACGGTCGGTAGCAGCGGGGCTCATTACTGCCAACCACAGGCCACCATCAGAGGCATAGCACTTCTGGGGGGAGAAGTAGTAGCAGTCAGCATCTGCAATGTTGACGGGCAGGCCACCGGAGCCGGAGGTGGCATCGATGGCGATGAGAGCATCCTCAGAGCCTTCCGGACGCTCGACACCCAGCATCGCACCGGTAGAGGTCTCGTTGTGCGCCCAGCCGATAAGATCGCAGCTATCGTCAGCGACGGGAGTGGGGGCAGAACCAGGTTCTGCGGCGATAACGACCGGATCCTTCAGCCACGGAGCCTTCTTCGAGGCAGCGGCGAACTTGGAGGAGAACTCACCAAAGGTCAGGTTCAGAGAGCGTTCCCGAATAAGACCAAACGTTGCGGCATCCCAGAAAGCGGTAGCACCGCCGATACCCAGCACAACTTCGTATCCTTCAGGGGCGTGGAAGAGGTCAAGCAGTCCTTCTTGGATGCGCTTGACGACATTCTTCACAGCAGGCTGGCGGTGGCTGGTGCCCATGATGGAAGCACCCGGATCGAGCAGCGAGTCGAGTTGTTCTTTACGAACCTTGGAGGGTCCGCAGCCAAAGCGGCCATCAGCGGGAAGAAGATCAGCAGGAATCGTGATCGTAGCGTCGCTCATTATTGTCCTTCGTGACTCTATATGGAGATTGTCTTGGCCAGCAGCCTGGCACAACTACCAGGAGGAGACTCTTACGATTCTAGTCCGACTCGATGGGGTTAGGGAATTGGGCTCCGCCCTCGGCGAGGGTCCTTCTTATCGCCGTCACCGTGCCGTCACCGGCACATCACCAACTCCCCGCAGTGGATTGCCTAGACTTGCCTCACAGCCGGCTACAAGTGGCTATTCTTATGGGCAATAGAGCGTGTGGCGGACTGAATCTCCCAAATTGTTCCCGACCCCTTTACTACCCGCATGTGTCGAGGAGAAGAGCTGATGGACAAGAGTTTTGAAGACAAGATCGCGCTAGAAATCGAAGCTCAATTGGTTTCTGGGCGAACTATTGCGCTGGAGTCTGGCCCTTATCGGGCGCTGATTGATCGACAGGGTGCGGCTATACAAGGCCTCTGGTGGACCCCATCCGAAGGGGCAGCGGAAATCCCGCTAACGGAACCCTACGGTGCGGAATCTCCCTTTACGTGTGGTCAAACTCTCATCCCTTGGCCTAACCGTATCGCGGATGCTCAGTTCCTTTTCCAGGAGACACCGGTGTCTTTGGAGATGAGCGAACCGGCGCTCCGCAATGCTATCCATGGGCTCGCGACGGCAGCGCTGTGGGATGTGTCCGAGAAAGCTGCCGATGGGAGTTTCGTGACGTTGAGCTTCCGCTCGGGCCCAACTCTGGGCAATGGATGGCCGTGGGAATTCTCCGTAGAGGTGCGCTATGAAGTATCAGCTGCTGGTCTGACGGTTGCAGTGTCAGTGATAAATGAGTCTCGCCAAGAGATGCCGTGGGGTTATGGTGCGCATCCCTACATCACTGCGGGTGGCGCGGCCTTGGATACGTGCACGTTGGAGGCGAGTGTGGACGAGTGGTGGGTGACGGATGACCGTAACCTACCAACCGGTGAGCACCTACCGGTTGGGGAAGGGGTGCCGGCACTTCGCCAGCCGACTAGTATGGAGGGTGTCTGGTTCGATACTCCGTTCACGGTTGCGAAAGACACGCCAGTTGATGTTGGTTGGCGGGAGCTTGCGCGGCTGATTGGCCCGGCAGCAGAGGATCAGAACATTAGCGTGGTGATGGATGCAGATTCTGGTTTTACCTGGTTGCAGATTTTCACTACTGGCGAGAAAACTGTGATGTTCCCCGGCAAGGACGCTGAGGAAGGGCGTGCACTGGCCGTGGAACCCATGACATGCCCGCCTAATGCCATGGTGACTGGCCAAGATGTCATCGTGCTCCAACCACTTGCCGAGTGGTCAGGACAGTGGCGCTTGCACGGGGAGGTTTCTGACCGCCTCTAGTCACCTCAAAATGGTCGAGCAAGCAAGATCCGCGGGTTATTTTAAAATAGCGAGAAGGTATTCTTAGGTTCACAACTGTATGAGATCTCTTTCTACAGTGGGAGCCGGACTCCCGAGCCGCAGAACGAAAGGAAAGCGTGTGAGTCAGGAGCAGAACCCTAACGATATGGCCAAGTTGCTTCTCCCAGATGGCGATATCGACCTGCCTATTGTGCACGCAACCGAGGGTTACGACGGCGTCCAATTAGGAGCTCTTCTTAACAAGACGGGGATGATCACCCTCGACAACGGTTATGTCAATACCGGTTCGTGCGAGTCGCGCATCACCTACATCGACGGTGACAAGGGCATCCTCCGATACCGCGGTTACCCCATTGAAGAGTTAGCAGAGAAGGCCACCTTCATGGAAGTGGCCTACCTGCTTATTCATGGCCACCTTCCAGATTTTGCGGAACTGGAAGACTTCCGTATGAGCATCAAATACAACACGGAACTCGATTGGGACTTCCGTAAGCTCTATGAGGCAATTCCGCGGTGGGGCCATCCGATGCCGTCTATGTCCGCTGCCGTCAACCTACTGTCCTGCTATAACCAGGATTGTTTGGATCCCCACGATCCGGAGCAGGTGGAGAAGGCCACCCGTGTCCTCATGGGGCAGGTACCGATGCTCACTGCGGACATCTACCGTCATCTGCATGGCATGGCTCCGATGTACCCCCGCCACGAGTACACCCTGGTCGAGAACTTCCTGCGGATGATGTTCGGGTCTCCCTCCCAGGAATACGAGTTGGATCCCGAGCTGGTCCACACTATGGAGGTGCTTCTCATCCTGCACGCAGACCACGAGCAAAACTGCTCAACGTCGACGGTGCGCATGGTTGGATCCTCGCAGGCGAACCTTTTTGTCTCCATCGCCGCTGGTATTAATGCCCTGTACGGTCCGCTGCACGGTGGCGCTAACCAGGCTGTGCTGGAGATGCTGGAGAAGATTCGCGATGACGGCGGCGACGCGCATGACTATATGGAGCGGGTGAAGAACAAGGAAGACGGCGTTCGTCTGATGGGCTTCGGTCACCGTGTTTACAAGAACTACGACCCGCGGGCAGCCATCGTGAAGAAGCACGCTCACCGTGTCATCGATATGTTGGGTGGCGATGAGCTTCTCGATATTGCACTGGCGTTGGAGGAGAAAGCGCTAGCTGATGACTACTTCGTTGAGCGTCGCCTCTACCCGAATGTCGACTTCTATACCGGTTTGATCTATCGGGCGATGGGATTCCCGACCCAGATGTTCACACCGCTCTTTGCCTTCGGTCGCCTGCCTGGATGGATTGCCCAGTGGCGCGAGCAGAATAGCGATCCTCGTAACAAGATCGGTCGTCCGCGCCAGGTGTACAAGGGGGAGACGGAACGTGCTTACGTCCCGCTGGAGGATCGTCAATAAGACCACTCGGGCGGGAGTTACTACAGTGCGTGCCAGTGTCTCCTCAGAGGGGGCCTGTTTGTCCTGGTAGATAACGCTAAACAGAGAAGGTCGGCCCTGAGGCTGACCTTCTCTGTTTATCTTGCCACAGTGGTCGACTTCGCGCTGTGTACGGTAGCATTAACATGTGCGCACATAATAATGTGTCGCGTAAGGATAAGCAGAGGACAAACAAAGGACAAGAACATGGCTGATTGCGGCTGCGGCCCCGATTGCACCTGCACCGATGACTGCACCTGCTGCGCAGAAGGACACTGCGGCAAGAACGAGTGCGGCCCCGATTGCACCTGCGACTGCCATAAGTAGGGCCTTATAGGGTCATGGCGTAATAAGTGAACTCAGCGCCACCCGAACAAGACAGTGCGAGGCGAACCACGACGGTTCGCCTCGCACTGTTGTGATGTCTTATCTGTCGTCAGGGGAGAGAATGGTCTCTGCCCCCGTATGCCGTACAAGCCAGTCTAGAAAATAGGTGGGCGCTACTTCTGTGTGTCCAGCTTCACCACCATCTTCTCGACAGTCGCATACGGAAGGGAGGTCCGCGTCACCACTGGATCTTTGAGGTAATAGTCATTGACCAGTTTCCACGCGGCAGGGTTGTGGCGTACATAGACACCATGGTCGCCACCCTCCGTCTTCACAAAGTAGGCGTTCATGGCATTGGCCATCTTGACGCCACCCGAGTAAGGAGTCTGTGTGTCGTACACCGACTGCAGCACCACTGGACGAATTGTGAGATACTCACCCGTGACCTGGACAGGCGTAGTGGTCGGCGCAATACCCGGACACATCATCCCAGAGGTAACGATGAGGTTCTTCAACGTAAAGAAGTCCTCACCCGAGAAGTAAGCAGCGACAGTCGCCGGTAAGTTTGCTGGGCTCGGTTTAACAGCATCCTCATTGCACGTGACAGCCATGAACACGTTTGCAGAAATAACTTGCTCGTCCTTCTCTTCCTTCGTCAGCGGCTTCGGGCGAGGTTTCTGCATGTAGGCAGCCACCACGGGCCAAACCGAGCGGCTCACGAAGGCGGCGCCAGTGAGCTCCCACAGATTGTGCTCCTGCTTAGTGCTGGGAACCTGCCAGGCGCGAATAGCGCGCTCAATACGATCGGCAACGGGGCGCGCCAGGTTATAGCCCTTCAGGTAGAGCTGGACGTTGTGGCGAAACTCTGGGGGCACGTCGCCAATCTGTGCAGGAGGTGCACTGAGACGTGGAGTGCCAGGGCCATGCATCTCTTTTTCGATGATGCGGTACCACTTGGTGTAGACCTTCAGCGGAGTGTCTCCCAGGTGGTAAAGGTCGTCATGGGCGGCGATAAAGTCAAACATTTCGTACATACGGCGCCGCTGCATGTCACCCTGGTTACCGAAGTCATTGGTCCAGATCCCAGAGGGGTCAACAGCAGAGTCGAGGACGAAGCGCCCGGTGTGTTCCGGAAAGATGGTCGCATACACTGCGCCGAGCCACGTGCCGTAGGATGCACCGTAATAGTTGATCTTCTGTTCACCCAGGTACTGGCGTGCCATATCAAAGTCACGTACCGTGTTTTCCGTAGTGACCTGGTCAAAGAGGGTCTGATAGTCCTTCACGCAGCGCTCATACTCAGCCTGGGCCTTTTCCTTGGCTTTGGTGGCAGTGTCCTTTGGATCAACATTCCCGACGAGCCGTTGAAACTTTGATACAGCTTTGGTGGCTTTTTCCTTAGCGCCCGCAAAAGCCTTCTGCGGGTTCTTTTTTTCATCCCTCTTTGGAGAATCAATCTCCGGTACGGTCGGCTCGACACAGGATTTCAGCGGAGTTGCATGCTGCAAACCACGGGGTTGCACAGAGATGAGATCGAAATGCTTGTGGAGCGGGCCGGCGTCGGTGGGAACCATCCAGCTCCACATGTTGAGAGCAGAACCGCCGGGACCACCCGGGTTGTTGAGGATGATGCCGCGAGAATGGCCGGTGGCCTTGATACGAGACATCATGATGGTGATCTTCTTGTCGCCAGGCTTGCGGTAGTCCAACGGCACCTTAAAGGTGGTGCACTGCACGTGATAGGCGGGATTGTTGAGGACGTCCTTCGGGCAGGGTCCCCAATGCAGAGCATCGCCGGGGTGCTCAGCAGCTTGTGCCACCGCGGCGGCGGGAGAAGTTAGCAGACCTGCTGCTAGTGCGGTACCCGTCATCAGACTAAGAACTTTGTGGTGTGTACGTGGAAAAGCCATGGTGCGCACCCTTCTGTGAAAGTAGCGGTGTCTCTACGATTCACCGTCGGAAACACGGAGGGAGATAGCGGAACCGGCATCAACTAGTGAGCTGTCCGCATACTCACCACGATGTCTCCCTGCGGAACTGTTAACAAAGCATCATCAAGCTCCACTCTACCCGCATGGAGAGAGATGAGGCTCGTAGAGTCCGTTTGACCTGGGGAAAGAGGAATCTTCACTGAATGCCCGGACCAATTAGCGACAAACAGGAGGCCATTGCGCATTAGTGCAACGACCCCCGGCTGACGCCAGATAATGCGCGCGGTAGCCAACACCGGGATATCGGATGTGTGGTTGTGGCGCGGCTGAAGAGTGCCGCTCATCGCCCGATAGCGCCATTCCACCATGGTGCGGTAGGCAGCATGACGCTGTACGCAGAGGAACTGCCCCACCTGTGGACGCAAGAGGTTGGGAGCGCAACGGGGAGTGGCGACGAGCCCTGCAGGTGTCGAAGGGGCGGGCTGGTCGCGAGAATCAAATGCATAGCCGCTGTACAGGAAGGGGCTACCGTGCTGAGTAGCCAGCATCAGGAGAGTTGTGAAATGGTAAGCCCAGCCATCTCGGTAGGTGAGGAGGTTAACGTCTCGCTCAAAATCGTGGTTGGTGACGATAGGTACTGCTTGAGAGGGGGGAAGTAGCCCTTGCTCAGCTCCCGCCGAAAACAGGCCGGCAAGGTCCCCGTAGTGGAGAGCATCTTTCGCTACTCCGGCGAAGGCGAAGTCGAAAACACGGCCATTCCGGAAATACTCCTGCGGATGGATGGGTTCGTCCAGACCAATTATGACTTCCTGCACCACAAACTTGTCGGCGGGTACGACCGAAAGAATGCCGGCGATATCTGCGGCAGAAATGTGTTTAGCTGCGTCAATTCGAAAGCCATCAACCCCTACACTGAGCAGGTCACGGAGGTAGGTGTGAAGAACCTGCTGGACATGGGGAGAACCGGTGTCGAGATCCGGTAGCCCGAGGGCGTCACACTGCTGTACTTGCCCACGATCGAAATAGGTGTGAAGTACTCCGTCGCGGGTTAGCTGGCAATGATGAAAGTCTGCCGAGGTGTAGATACCTGGATAGGAGTAGCGATGGAACGTACTGCCAGCGATACCGCGGAAGGGTGGAATGGCGGGCGCCATGTGATTCATCACGGCGTCAGCGATAATGTCCACCCCATGTGCATGGCAGGTTTCCACCATCCGGCGAAGCTCGTCCTGGGTCCCTAGTTTGGAGTCCAACCGGTAGCTGACGGGTGCGTAGGAGCTCGTCCAGGTGGGGATATTGAGGTTCTCATGTGGTGGACTAATAAGAACCCGGCGAATACCCATCGTGCCGAGTGAGGTTCGGCATTCGTGCGCGATATCGTTCCATGGCCACTGAAACATTTGCAGCCCCACGTCACGGAAAGCACGCTCGCGGGGAGTAGTAGTCGTGTGTTGACGGTTCGCAGCCCTCTGCTGTACCAGGTTCCCTGGTAGCGTCTGTTCGCTGTACGCGAACGAGATAATAAGGGAGGCGAGCATAACCGCTATGGTCACGGTGGAAGTCACTATGAATGCTAGCCCTAACCTGCTGAAACGGGGTGTACGCGAGGACGTCAACTGCATGTTTATAGGATACGTAAAACGAGTTTCTTTTCGAGAGTAAAGACAGTAAAGACACTGAGAGCGCTAGGATTTAACTATGTCTCCACATCGCTCTGCCCCAGTTCCCCAGGTTATTCTCAATGACCAAACCTGCATTCCCCAGCTTGGTTTTGGCGTCTACAAAGTTCCCGAAGATGATGCCTACCGAGTTGTCTCGGAAGCCCTCGAAGTAGGCTATCGACTCATTGACACGGCTGCGCTCTACGGCAATGAAGAAGGCGTCGGCCGCGCAATTCGCGAGTCCGGGATTCCTCGTGACGAAATTTATGTCACCACCAAACTCTGGAACACCGACCATGGCAAAGAGAAGACGGCGGATGCCTTCCACGCCTCCCTTGAGCGCTTGGGACTTGAGTATGTGGATCTCTACCTCATCCACTGGCCTCAGCCAGCTGTCGACAAATACGTCGAAACGTGGGAAGAGATGATCTCTCTCCGGGACACAAATGAGCTCCGTAGCATTGGGGTTTCCAACTTCACTGCGCCAACGCTGAAACGCATTATTTCCGAGACGGGAGTTGTGCCGGTCCTCAACCAGATTGAACTCCACCCCGGTTTCTCCCAGGCAGATATGCGTGAATGTAACAGTTACTTCAGCGTTCGTACCCAAGCCTGGAGCCCGCTGGCGCGCGGTGAAGGCCTCGATGCCGATGCTATTACCTCGCTTGCCGAGAAATACGGCAAGACACCGGCACAGATTGTGCTGCGCTGGCACCTGCAGATGGGAACGCTTGTCATCCCGAAGACCACCCACCGGGAGCGTATGGAGGAGAATTTCGACGTGCTTGACTTCTGGATGGACGAAGAAGAGCTCGCCTCTATAACGAATCTGGATCGAGCTGACGGCAGAATGAGTAAGGACCCAGACGAGTTCAACGGGGATCTGTAGACTGAAGTAAAGACAACAGACACTGTCTCCCGCCCCGGGGTTGAGTCTCTTCCTCAGCGACTGAGCCAAGTGGGTGGGACGAAGAGAGGTATCTCACTCGTGGACACTACAGTTGAGTTCCGCATCGACGGCGAAGTCGTGAACCCCGATGCTGAAAACCGCCCTATTCTGGTCGAGATCTTTAGCAATGCCCGCATCGCCAAGATGACCCTGCGCAACCCCGAACGGCGTAACGCGCTCAATGCAGAACTATGCCGTGGTATTCAGCTGGCCGTTGAGCGAGTCGAGCATGAAGGCTGCCGCAGCCTTGTTATCACGGGCACGGGCGAAGTGTTCTGCGCTGGAGCGGACCTCACCGGTGGTGTGTTCTCCTCGGGATTCGCAAATCAGAACGTCGCCATGCTGCGCACGATTGAGCGCTCGAAGCTTATCATCATCGCCTACGTGAATGGTGCAGCCATTGGTGCCGGTGCACAGCTTGCCATGGCCTGCGACCTGCGAGTTGCGGACGATGAAGCTTTCTTTGCGCTGCCCGTGGCGAAGATGGGCTTTGCGCTGGATAACTGGACTGTCCGCCGGCTGGAGTCATTGGTGGGGGGCGGTTTTGCCCGCACCATTCTCTACACGGGCGACCCCTTCCATGTGAAGGAAGCTGCGGCACACGGTCTGGTGAATAAGATGGGCAACGTTGATGACGCCCTCGCCTGGGCCCAGGAGATTGCCACCTACGCACCGCTCACCCTGCACCACCTCAAGCTCGTCTTTAATAATGACCTCGCCCAACAACAGCCCACCCCCATGCAAGCGGCCGCAGCCAAAACCGCATGGATTAGTGAAGACCTGAAGGAAGCACGCCGTGCCTTCACAGAAGGACGCCGCCCCCGCTTCCGTGGCATCTAGAGCGCTCCCCGGCATACCTGGCTTTCCGCACGTTCGGCTCCCTATGTCCAGTGCACGTCCACACTGAGGTACCGACTCTGCGCACGATATTTGCGTAAACAGAAGGAGCCACCCAATTGGGTGGCTCCTTCTGTTTATCGCCACATCTGTCGAGCTTTCACACCTACCTGGCGAGAGAGAACAGTGACCTGAACGAGTGGACAGGGTGGCTGGCAGGAGGGTGCTAATCCTGGAACTTTGAGACCGCATGCTGGGTAGGGCCAGTCTGCTCCCGCTCGATACGGTGTGCGTCGTGGCGGGCGGCCTCCCGAATGGCCTTCTTGGCGGCGCGCCGGGCAGCCTGTATGCCCAGGATGGCACGTTGTGTGCGTCCGATGAGGTGTCCGCGGTGGAATCGCGGGTGACGACGGTCGTACAACCACTCGGGGTCCGTCACCATACGAGCGATAGCGAGGCCCGCACCAATAGCAATAACTACCAAACCAGCATCCATCAGGTTGCGGGCTGCCAAGCCGAGGTCACCGACATTGAGGAAGTAGATGAAGCGGTACATGGACGCACCCGGAATCATGATGACGGAACTGGGGACGGACATCGTAATACGCGGAATCCGCATAGAAGGAGCGATGATTGCGGCAACCAGACCAATGAAGAGAGCCGCGATAAATGCACCCGTCTGGGTCGGCAGATTCAGACCTACGATGCTTTGGTCGACGAGGATGAACTTCAGCAGGTTAGCGGTAGCGCCCGTCACCGAAGACAGCAGTGCCATCCGGCGGGAGCAGTTGAAGAGCACGGCGAAGCCGGCAATACCGATAAAGGAGGCGACCCATACGAAGAGCGGCCACCACTCGACGCCGAAGCGAACCTGGTAGGGGTTACCGATCTGGGGGAGTGGTTGCAGACCGGTCGCCAGGGTGACAATCCACACCGAGCTGGTAGCGGCAGCCAGGAGTGTCAACATGTAGGTGAAACGCTGGATACCGGAGTTGAAGTCGAGTTTCGCCAGGTCCAAGAGGCTGGTGAACATGGGGAAGCCGGGAATAAGAAAGAGTACTGAGGCCACGAAGCCGGCACTCACCGGAGCATATCCGGCGTTAGCCGAGTTGTAGATGAACCCGGGAACAATTTCGGCAGTGATAGAAACGCACAGGAGGTAGATGACGGAGGCAACTACGCCAGCCAGGGCGGCAACACCCAGTTGGTTCCAGCCACGGTGCCCGAGGACGCGGCGTGTCATTTGGCCGAAGGTTGCCCCCAACAGGACAAAGAGTAGTGCTTCCGGCGGGAACTTGTTGAGTACGGCGAACGCCGCACAGGCGAAACCAGAGGCGAGGGCATTGACCCACAACCCGTAGCGTGGCTTCACCCACTTAACAACATGGTCGATGCGAGAGTTCAGATCTGCGTTACTAATGCCGTGCGAGATGTCTCGGGAAATACTCTCGAGAGCCTCGATGCGGGAAGCGTTGACGCCGATTGCGGGGGCTTCACTGACCAGCGTCCGGTAGTCGTCCTTGGTATAGGCGGTTGCCGTAATGTTGGTGAGCGTCACGGAGGCGTCGAAACGGTCGATACCCAAGGCGAAGGCGGCACGCTGCATGGCGCGCTTGACGCGATAGCCGCCGGTACCCGCTGCGAGCAGGAGAGAACCGAGGCGAATAACAGTAGTGGTGCGCTCAGCCAGAGTAGAGGGGTCGTCGATCTCTTGCCGTGCTTGCACCGGCTCGGCGACGGTTTCCGCTACAGCATCTTCAACTGCATTGTGCACTGTTTCGGCAATTACAGCGGATGTCTCGGGGAGGTCTTCGGGAGTCTTGTTTTGCGCAGGATCATCACTAGTCACAAAGCCATTATGACTGTTGGGACGCTAAAAGTGAATTTTAGGGACCCGTCATCATTGGTAGAAATCAATTAGTCTGAAATCACTAGAGAATCGCTGAGACGACCCTCCAATTCCGAGCTCCCCGCATGTTTGGGAAGGAAGGAGCCCCGGGTGGCTGAAGAGAAGTTTGCCGCCGCCGCACTCGCCACAATCTCCGATGAAGCTGACTATACGTCAGCAGAAGGATTAACGGAGGCTCAGGTCAGCGAGATCCGGGCAGCTGGCAACGGTAACGACCACCAGGTTCGCGCCGGGAGGAGCGTGGGCGAGATTATTCGCGCCAACGTCTTCACGCGTATTAACGCCATGCTGGGTGTGCTTTTCCTTATCGTGTGGAGTACTGGCTCCATTATTAATGCGGCATTCGGACTCCTCATTATTGCTAACTCGGGAATCGGTATTATTCAGGAGATTCGCGCCAAGCGGATGCTGGACAAGCTTTCTATCGTGGGGCAGGCGAAGCCGACGGTTCGGAGGCAGGGGGAGAATGGCTCACAGGACACCGCGATTCCAGCGACAGATTTGGTGCAGGGTGATCTCATTGTTCTCTCGGCGGGGGAGCAGATCCTCGTCGATGGCGAGGTGATCACGGCACAGGCACTGGATGTTGATGAGTCTCTCCTGACGGGAGAAAACGACCCTGTGCATAAAGAGGCGGGTGATGTCGTTTTGTCCGGTAGTTTCGTGGTAGCTGGCAGCGGCCTGTACCAGGCAACAAAGGTGGGAACGGAAGCTTACGCCGCTAAGTTGGCCGCTGAGGCATCCCAGTTTAGTTTGACGAATTCTCAGTTGATGACCGGCATTAACAAGATCCTGCGGGTCATTACGTGGTTGTTGGTGCCCACCGGAATTGCCACGATCTACACACAGCTTTTCCAAACGGATAAGCCGTGGAAAGAGGCGGTTCTGTCGATGGTGGCAGCACTCGTTCCGATGGTGCCAGAGGGCCTGGTGCTGATGACCTCTATTGCCTTCTTCGTGGGTGTCATTCGGCTGGGGCAGAAGCAGTGTTTGGTGCAGGAGCTTCCGGCTATTGAGGGGCTTGCCCGGGTTGATGTGGTGTGCACGGATAAGACCGGCACGTTGACCAATAACTCCATGGAGTTGAAAGAGGTGACTCTGCTGGGGGATGCGGCCAAGGATGAGACCTTGGCTCAGACGGCGCGGCAGGCGCTGGCAGCCATGGCAGCCTCTGATGATTACCCCAATGATTCCATGAAGGCCATTGCCGAGTGGGCTACCTCGGACCGTGATGATGTCCCTGCTGGCGGGGAGGACTGGGAGCACACCGCTGTCGTCCCCTTCTCTTCCGACAAAAAGTGGTCGGCGATGGGCTTCGGAGAGAATGGGGAGTGGATGCTCGGTGCACCGGATGTGTTGGCAGCCCCAGATTCCTCTGCCGCCGCTACTGCAGATGAGGCGGGCTCGACCGGCTTGCGTGTGTTGCTGCTGGCACGGTCGGACACACCGGTGGACGAGCTGGCGCACACTCCCGCAGAGGAGTTTGTGGAAGCGGGAACCGTAACGCCGCTGGCATTGGTCCTGATGCAGCAGTCTGTGCGACCAGATGCTGCCGATACGCTGGCCTATTTCCACGATGAGGGGGTGGACGTGAAGGTCGTGTCTGGCGACAATGCCACTTCGGTGGGAGCAGTTGCCAGTGAACTCAATATGGTGGGGGCGGACGCACCGCTCGATGCCCGGAAACTTCCGAAGCTCCCCGAGGACGCGTTTGCACAACGTATCCACCAGCAGGAGAGAACCGTGTCGACTGCGGCAGGGGAGTTCGCCGACGACGTGGAGAACCATACGGTGTTTGGTCGGGTGACTCCTGAGCAGAAGCGCTCCATGGTTGGAGCGTTGCAACATAACGGCCACACGGTCGCGATGACGGGTGACGGAGTGAATGACGTTTTGGCCTTGAAGCGTGCCGATATTGGGGTGGCGATGGGGGCGGGATCGTCTGCTGCCCGATCTGTGGCCCAGATTGTGCTGTTGGATAATCGTTTCGCTACGTTGCCGTCGGTAGTGGGAGAGGGACGCCGGGTGATTGGCAACATCGAACGTGTTGCTCATCTCTTCCTCACGAAGACGGTCTATTCCGTGATGTTGGCGCTACTTGTGGTGTTTGCTCAGGTGCCGTTCCCTTTCCAGCCGATCCACGTCACTATCACGGGCTGGTTCACCATCGGTATTCCGGCGTTCTTGTTGTCGTTGGCCCCGAATTCCGCGCGCGCGAAAGACCATTTTGTCCAGCGGGTGCTTCGCCTTGCTGTTCCTTCCGGTGTCATCATTAGTGTGGTGTCATTCGTGACGTATATGGTGCTTCGGCATGTCTATGGCGAAGACGGATCTGGCATTTCTGATGCCTTGCAGACGCAGATCTCCACAGCGACGCTGGCGGCGTTGATTGTGACAGCCACGTGGGTGTTGTGTGTTGTGGCGCGGCCGCTGCGCTGGTGGAAGATTCTGCTGGTGGTACTGTCGGCCGCCATGTATCCGGTGATCTTCTTGTGGCCGTTCACAGCAAAGTTGTTCTTCCTCGATGCCAGCAATGGTGTGCTGATGCAGTGGGGCTTGTTGGCAGGCCTGTGCGGTGCAGTTCTCGTGGAGATCCTTTGGTGGGTGACGGGAGCTGTGAAGGGGGAGCGGCGTTTCGTCTGGGCTCGTACCCGGGCACCCTTCGAAGCGGAGCAGCAGGAAGCAAAAATGGCGGAGGCGGCACGGAAACGGTCAGCTAGTTAGCTGTCGGCTCGTCGATACCAGACTTCCCGCATCGTCTATTAAAGTAGGTATCGACTGGGCCCCAGTAGCTCAGGGGATAGAGCACTTCTCTCCTAAAGAAGGTGTCGTAGGTTCGAATCCTATCTGGGGCACGTACACATCCCGTACCGGCGCACGCCAGGACGAGAGGTTAAAGGTTTGGAGCCAACAGTCATTGCTCACATGGAAGAGCGGCTTGGCCGTATTCGCGGTTCCGTGCCGGGGTCTCGCCATGCGCATTGGACTGTGGTGTTCTCGGAGGTTCCTGCGCGGTTGGCGTCCCGCATGCCAGTAGCGTTCAAGGCGCAGCGTCTTTCTGCGGTGTGGTCTGTGGGGTTGAGTTTTGTTCCCCTCGTGTCTCCGCAAACGCGCCATAAACTGCGGTTGGAGCTTTTTACTCTGTGTGATCCGCAGGATAGGTTTGAGGCAGAGCGGGTCATAGGGGCCGTGGCTGAGGCTATTGACACCACGGCTACTCCGGTTCTGCGGGGGCAAGTTATTGGGCCTTTGCCGCCCGACGCGGGAGTTCATGCTGTGTACGCGTCAATGCCGCGGATGTTTGATGATGAGTTTCCAACCTGTCAGACGGAGTACGGTCCGGTGGCAATGGTGTGGCTTTTCCCCATTGGTCCGAGTGAGGAAAAGTTCATTATGTCGGAGGGCTGGCAGGAGTTCGAAAAGAAACTGTTTCGGCGCTTCGACATTGATCCCGCAGACTGGGGTCGCTTGTCCTGCTGTTAAGACGCTACGTGTGCCGTCATCACGCGGTCATGGTGGCTCGCTGAAAGAAAACTGTCCCGGTTACACGAGCGATTGTAGCGTAACCGGGACAGTAGCACGGAGTGTGGAGCGTCTTGAGAGCGGAGCATGCTCCCACTCCGTCCGTACGAGGAACTAGCGTTCGCTCATACGGAAAAGCTTATTGGGGTAGAAGGGGTAGGACTGACCAATGAGCTGGTAGTTGACGTAGTTACCGCTCTTTGTCTGGCCCAGTGTGACGACAAACGGGCGGATGTAGGCAGGACCCACACAGCCCGAGCCCTGCAGGTTCATGTTGGTCACTCGCACAGTGTTCCAACCGGGGCTGTAGCGGAGGAAGTAGAACGGTACCACACTGGTCTGGCCAGGATAGACGCTAGCGGAGAAAGTAGGAACAACCTTTGGCTTAGCAGATACTCCCTTTTCAGAGGTACCGGTGTTCGTGATGATGCGTCCCAGTTCGAGGGTGGCAAAGACTTCTCGGGGTACTTCCGTGGCCAAGAATTTCGCTACCTCTGCACAAGTTGCAGCGCCCGCTCCAGCACTCGCTCCGGTTCCTGCACTGCACTCAGCGCCGGCGATGGCACCCTTGATAGCGGTGCGAACCGACTGCTGCAAAAACTGGCTAATGGGGTAGGTGGTAGCGTGGGTCTTCCACTTGCCGTTCACACTAACGGTGGTATTGGCGTCGATGGAGGTTTTAACTTTAGGGTCGCCCACTCCGCCGAAACAGCCGTACTGTACACCCGCGTAGAAGTATGCGACTCGATAGGACGGATCCACTCGGGTACGCACTTCGAGTGTGACGTCACCATTACGGTCGAGTCCGAAGAGAGCCGAGGAGTTGGTCAGTCCACTCCGGCGGATCGTGGTTTGGACCTTGCCTTTTTCGGGGTTGACGTAGGTGCGCTGCTCCGTGGCAAAGCTGATGTGGCGTTGCAGGAAGGTGGGGAGAAGCGGTTCGAGGTCAGGAGTGCCGGTACCGCGGGCTGCCAGGGCTCCCGCTGTGGGGGTGACTGGTGCGGCAGCGGCGACCGGTACCGTCGTGAGAGCAACTCCGATGGTGGTTGCGAGTGCCGCGACACTGCGGACGGTGTGCCGCATGGTGTGTCGGGGATGAGTTGAGATGGTCATAGCAGGCCTTTAGGGGACGGAATGCCGAGAGGGATGAAGATGCTAGCGAGGGTGTTAACGAAGCGCTTGGCGTAGTCCTGGACGGGTTGCCACTTCTCGCGCACCACTTTTTCGCGATTGCGGGCATCGGTGGCGAGATCCGTTTGCGGCAGGATGGTTGACATCCAGCGCACCGCACCATGAATCGTGAATTTCAGACCTTCCACGGTGTCTGGATTGTGCTTCCCATAGGGGCGGTCCAGCGACGCGGCGGAGGGATTACCAACTTCCGCCATCTTGCGGGCGAGATCGCGGTACGCCTCCTGCTGTGCCTTCTCCCGAGGGGTGAGGGCAACTGGGTACTTATCCTTGGAACCGCGCTTATTCTTCTTCTTGGGAAGGCTGACGGACTGGTCGGGATTGAGACGTGGGAGACGAATCTTGCTTTGCGTCACCCGCTTCAGCGGGTCAGTTTGTTCGGAGAAACGGGCCTTCTTGGGTTTTTTCACCTTGTTGGGGTTAAGCAGCTTCGCACCGTTTTTCGTCTCGGAGCTGGGGGTGGGGTAATGCCGAGGGCTAATAGCGCCGTCGAGATACTCCACGTAGGAGCGGAGGGAGACGTTGCCGGGGCATCCGTCAATAAACATGTGGACATCACGTAGATCAGCCCAACTGGTGCGGTTTCCGCGGAAGGAGAAGCTCGCCAGCGGAACCTTTGCGATGCGTCCAGGCTTGATATTGACGTTGTAGGAAATCTTGTCAGCAAGGCTCACACCTGCCACATAGCCAAACCACAGCTTAGGGCGCAGTAGAGTAACGCCAAGAGACTTCCGATTCTGCTCGAAATCTGGGGCACTGAGGTCCTGTTCGGTGCCGATCCGCGGAGATGGTAGCTGGATTTGCATGGGGAAGGACACCTCGAGCTTGGCTGGCTCGGAGGCGTCGATCTGGCAACCCATGAGGTATCCCACGGTGAGCGTGTGAACAGATCGCTTCGACGAACCCGTCACCTTGGCAAGCCCTTGGAGGCTTACACGGGCTTCGTGGGTGAGGAGGTTCCGGTTCAACGGTGCGGTGCGGTAGATGTGCTCGTTATTCTTTGCGAGAGTTACTTTTTCACCATCTTCAGTGATGACGGTGCGTTCCACGTCGGGGACGGAGTAGCTGGTGCGGGAGTCCTTTACGGCGTTATCTACTTTTTGGCGAAGGGTGGCACCCGGATCGTTTGCCGAGGGGGCAGCGAAGGCGAAAGGAGTAGTGGCCACGCTAGCGCTGAGGAGACTGGCAGCGAGGAGCAAAGAAATGGAAGAGCGTTGCAGCATGGTCGTCCAATCAAGCGAGGGGGGACGCGGAAACGGCCAGCTGTCCTCTCCCTATCGGGACACTGATAGGCAGAGGACGGAGCAACTGAGCTGGCCGTATCCGCTGGCTTTTAGAAGCGGGTGACCTTACCCCACGTGGTGATCTTGGAATCCTCGATGGGGGCCTTGGTCCACAGGGTGATGAAGGACCGCACAGAGGCAAAGCCGAGGCAACCGTCAACGTTGATGGGCTCACCGACGTAGCGGAGGGCACCCTTGTTGCCCTTGACGTCTTTTTCTGCCACTAGGAAGGTGATGATCTGGCCGGGCTTGAGGGTGAACTTAACGTCCGGGCCAAGCGGCACTTCGAGTCCCGCCTTCGGGGTGAGCGTGGTGGTGGCGCCAACGCCACTGATTTCAGCTCCGCCACCGTCTGCACTGCCTTCACCCTTAACGGAGGGCATACCGTTCAAGGCCTGCGCAAGTTCCACGCCGGCGGTGAGTTTGGGAGCGCCGAATTCGAAGGTGGCGCCGTCGGAGACATCAACCATGCAACCGAGCTGGTAGCCAATCATGAGGTGAGCCTTGATGGACTTGCCAGTTGCGCCCTTGATGGTGGCTATGCCCTTGGTATCGAGGAAAGTCTGGTGTGAGAGGATCGACAGATTGTCGGGAAGCTGCAGCTCGAACTTTTCGTGGGAGCGCGTCACATTGAGGGTGAGACCGTCTTCAGTAGTGGTGGTGTAATTGGATCCAGCCTTGTGGATCGGGACGGCGTTAGCCGTGGAGAAGGATGCGCCGAAAAAGGTCATTGTGGCCAGTGCGGAGGCCGTCAAACGGCGAAGCTTCATGGATACTCCTTGGGGAGAAGAACGGGTGGAGCGAATGTTCAATTCTAAGTAAACACTCATCTTAGTTGATGACAAAACTGGAACAAGACGGTCACAGTTGGAATAAAAAAGCTTATTTGACGACGCTTGTTTCCATCGGATTCTCCCGGTAAAAGCACTGTAATACGGTCGTTTTGGTCATTCACTCAGTATTTACCTAATGGTCATTATCCGGTTTATTCGGTCCCCGGCGCATTTCTGCTGTTGGATGATTTTAATGTGACATAACTCCGGTATTTAAGAATTATTGAGATAATTACCGGAATGAATTGGTCGATATTCGATGCCGATGCTTATTGGAGAGGTTGAGCTGTGGTGGTATGTATAACTCTTGAGAACTTGCCAAAATTGGTCGTCCGAGTGTGAACAATTTCTTTTATGGCAGTTTGTGACATTTAACACACCGGCGTGTCTATTGACCAAAGGAGCTCTAGTACACTCAAGGTGTGTACCACGTGAGCGTTATAGGCATTGGAACTGGTGGGGCGGAGGATATTACTCTCTCCGCGATCACTGAAATGCGCCAGTTAGATCTTGTTGTTTTCCTTGACAAAGGCTCTGCCACAGCAGATATGCGTGCATTCCGGCGGGCTCTGCTAAGTCGGCACAGTGTCACTGCCACTGTTCTAGAGCTCCACGACCCTCCACGTGACCGCCACCCGGTGGACTATCAAGAAGAGGTCAAACGGTGGCACCAAGCACGCGCCGATCTCATCAGCGAGGCCCTCCAGCAGGCTCTTCCAGAAGGTGGCAGAGTGGGGTTTCTGGTGTGGGGAGATCCCAGCCTCTACGACTCCACTCTTCGTATTGTGCGTGCCATGGAGGACGAAACACGTATTAGAGTGATTCCCGGTGTCTCCGCTGTCCATTCACTCACAGCGGCTTTTGGGTTAGTAGCCAACGATATTGGTGGCACTATCACCATCACCACCGGACGAAAGCTCTCTTCGCTCGCTCCGATGCAGCGCGAAAATGTTTTCGTCATGCTTGACGGTCGCGATGCCTATTTGGAGGTCGCCACGCCGGATACCTACATTTACTGGGGTGCGTACCTACGCGCGGAGAATGAAGTATTGCGGGAAGGCTACGTAGCAGACGTGGGCCCGGAGATCGCAGCGCTGAAAAAAGAGCTGCACGACCGCAATGGCTGGGTCATGGATACCTATTTGCTGAGGAAAATCCGGTCGTAGGTGAGGAAGCGATAACGCACGCCACTGGTGGAACGTTCCCACTGTGTAGCAGCAATCTCCTGCCAGATCTCGGGGTCGAGCCGTGGCGCGGCAGTGTCCGCACCTGCCACAGTGAGATCAAGTTCAGTCACTTCGCAGCGGTGAGCAATCGGCATAAACTCGCGGTAGATATGCGACCCCCCAATAACCCAGAAGTCGCCCTCATTGGCTAACTCTTCTGCGGTTTCTAGTGCTTCAAGCGGAGAGTGCACCACCTGGGTACCAAGGGCGTCCCACTCCGGGTCACGCGTCAACACGATGTTAGGACGGCCAGGTAGTGGGCGGAAGCGGGGATTGAGAGAATCCCAGGTTACTCGCCCCATAACGACGGGATCTGCGTTGGTGATGTGTTTGAAATGTGCCAAATCTTCCGGAATATGCCAGGGCATCGTCCCGTCACGGCCAATCCACCCATCAATAGACTGTGCCCAGATAAGTCCAATCATTCCTACACCGCCACCGGGGCCTTAATGGCGGGATGATGCTGGTACCCGACAATGTGGACGTCGTCATACTGGTAGTCGAAAATACTGTCCGCTTTGCGCAGCTCGAGCGTGGGGTAGGGGTAGGGGTCTCGGGAGAGCTGTTCCGTCACCTGCTCCACATGGTTGTTGTAGATGTGGCAGTCCCCGCCTGTCCAGATGAAGTCTCCCACGCCCAGTTCTGCCTGCTGCGCCATCATGTGCGTGAGCAGGGAATAGCTGGCGATGTTAAAAGGCACACCCAGAAAGAGGTCAGCCGAGCGTTGGTAGAGCTGGCAGCTGAGCTTATCGTCTGCGACATAGAACTGGAAGAGAGTATGGCAGGGGTAGAGGGCCATCTTCGGCAGCTCCGAGACGTTCCACGCAGACACAATATTGCGGCGTGAGTCCGGGTCGGTACGCAGCAGTTCAAGTGCGGAGCTGATCTGGTCGAGGGTTTCCCCGGTGGGGGTGGGCCAGGAACGCCACTGGGCGCCATAAACTGGCCCTAGGTCGCCGTTTTCGTCTGCCCACTCATCCCAGATGGAGACGCCGTGCTCTTGCAACCAGTGCACGTTAGTGTTGCCCTGTAGGAACCATAACAGTTCGTAGACAATGGATTTCATATGGACCCGCTTGGTCGTAATAAGCGGGAAGCCATCGTCTAGGTGGTAGCGCAATTGCGCCCCGAAGACACTCCGCGTACCGGTGCCAGTTCGGTCCGCTTTTGGCATGCCGTGGTCGAGTACCTCGCGGAGCAGGTCCTCATAGGGCGCGTTGATCATTTATTCTTAGCCTCGAATTCAGCGACAGCTTTAAGAATGTCCCCCGCGATCTCCTTACGGCAGATCAACAGATCGGGGAGGTAGGTATCTTCCTGGTTGTAGACCAGCGGAGAGCCATCGAGACGGGAGCAGTGCAGGCCAGCAGCAAGCGCCACTCCCACGGGGGCGCAGGAATCCCATTCGTACTGTCCGCCGGAGTGAATGTAGGCATCAGCGTCGCCCAGGAGTACGGACATGCCTTTAGCGCCTGCTGAACCCATCGGATGCAGTTCGTAACCGAGAGCTTCTGCCACATAATCTGCACAAGCCGGTGGGCGAGTGCGGGAAATGACGATCTTCTTGGAGTAGGGGCCCGTTACGGCGTGCACGTTAGCGGTGTGCCAGACGCGGTTGAGGTCGGGCATAGCGACGGCAGCTACTACCGGGACGCCGTTTTCAACCAGAGAGATGTGCACGGCCCAGTCCAGACGACCGGTGGAGAACTCGCGGGTGCCATCGAGCGGGTCAATGATCCACACTCGATCCTTGGACAGACGCTCTTCCACCTCATCTGGAGCCTCTTCGGAAAGCATACCGTCGTCGGGACGGTGATTGGCTAGTACGGAGGCGATCCAGCGTTGGGCGAGTTCATCACCTGCTGTCCCGAGTTCATGCCCACGCAGCAGGCCACCGGAGCGGATCCCCTTGAGAATGGCGCCGGCACCAGCGGCAATGCGATGGGCGAGGGTTACGTCGTCAAGTTTGAGACTCATTGCTAATTCCTTCAGTAGCTTGGTTCCCAGTGTAGTGAGAATAGTGGGTGGACGAGGTTACTTCGGTGCGTCAGCACGGAGGGAACGGTAGCGGGAGATGAGGGCAGCCGTGGAGGAATCCACACCGGTGGGGCTGGTACCAGCGTCGCCGGGTACCTCACTAGGGAGAGCAGCATCACCGGTGATGAAGGTGAGTAGGTCGCCAGCCTGTTTCTTGCCGAGTTCAACACCCCACTGGTCGTAGGGGTTGACGCCGTAGATCATGCCCTGTACAAAAACGATGTGCTCGTAGAGGGCGATGAGGGAGCCGACGACTTCGGGCGTGAGGCGTGTAGCGAGGATGGAGGTCGAAGGGCGGTTACCCGGCATGACCTTGTGGTTGACGAGTTCTTCTGGCGTTCCTTCGGCGGCGATCTCGGCAGCGGTCTTGCCGAAGGCTAGCACCTTGGTCTGGGCGAAGAAGTTGCTCATCAGCAGGTCGTGCATAGAGCCGGTGCCGTCTGCGGTGGGCAGATCGTCCAGCGGCTGGGCGACAGCGATGAAGTCGGTGGGGACCAAGCGGGTGCCTTGGTGGAGCAACTGGTAGAAGGCGTGTTGACCATTGGTACCGGGTTCTCCCCAGTAGATCTCTCCAGTGGACGTCGTGACGGGGCTGCCATCTGTACGTACGGACTTCCCGTTCGATTCCATGGTGAGCTGTTGCAAGTAAGCGGGGAAGCGGCTGAGGTCCTGGACGTACGGAAGGACAGCCTTTGCATCCGCGTTGAAGAGCTGGGAGTCGGAGTACCAGATACCTAGGAGACCCATCAGCACGGGTACGTTCTCAGCCAGTGGAGCAGTGCGGAAGTGCTCATCCATGGTATGGAAGCCGTCGAGGAAGCGGAGGAAATTGTCATAGCCGACAACGGTCATGACGGACAGGCCAATCGCAGAATCGACCGAGTAGCGTCCGCCAACCCAATCCCAGAATCCGAACATGTTGGCGGTATCAATGCCGAAGTCTGCGACCTTTTTGGCATTGGTTGAGACAGCCACAAAGTGCTTAGCGATGGCGTCTTCGTCCACCTCTGCACCGGTGATCTCAGCCAGGCCATTCATCAGCCAGCGGCGAGCGGCGGCAGCGTTGGTCATGGTCTCCTGGGTGGTGAACGTCTTGGAAGCGACAATGAAGAGGGTTTCTTCGGGGTTGAGGTCGGCGGTTTTGGCGATCAGATCGGTAGGGTCGATGTTGGAGACGTAGCGGGCGGAGATGCCGGCATCTTGGTAGTGGCGCAGTGCCAGGTCAACCATGACGGGGCCAAGGTCCGAACCGCCGATACCGATGTTGACGACGGTGGTGATGTTCTTGCCAGTGTAACCATTCCACTCCTTGTTGCGGAGGGAATCGGTGAAGCTATGCATACGGTCGAGAACTTCGTGGACGTCGGCCACGATATTGCGGCCATCAACGATGAGTTCCGCATCGCGGGGAAGGCGTAACGCGGTGTGTAGGACAGCGCGATCCTCGGTGCAGTTGATGTGCTCGCCGGAGAACATTGCGTCGCGCTTGGCGGGAATGTTGGCGGCTTCGGCAACGGCGACGAGTTTATCGAGGGTCTCACGGGTGATGCGGTTCTTCGAGAGGTCGAAGGTGAGGTCACCGATCTGGTAGGTCAGTTCAGTACCACGCTGTGGGTCAGCTTGGAAGATGTCACGGAGGTGGAGGTCTTTCACAGCGGCGAAATGTCCGAGCAGGTCATTCCACGCGGGAGTGGTAGTGATGTCGACTGGGGATGCACCGGTCATTGCTTATCTCTCCATTACGTGCTGAACGTTTGCTGATGAGGTTAGATACTTGATCGAAAAAGATCGTGGTGACAGGGATAAATGTAACTATCCCAGATGGCCGCGTCCAAGGCGGAGCAGCAACAGCGCTAACTGATGGCCTTCTTTCCCCAGAACGCTGAAACGCTCGATAACTTTAAGCTCGCGATTATGCACCAACCGGGGGCCGCCGCTCTTCTTCCGAGTCTGACCGATCATCTTAGAAATCTCAGTACGACGTTGAATGGACTCGAGAATAGTGCGATCTAGCTGGTCGATTTCTTTCCGCAGCTCATTGATCTCAGCAGCACTCAACACATCGCTAGCGCCAGTGGGATCCCCATGAAGAACTTCGTCTGTTGACTCATCAATAGGAGAGACCTGATCGTGTGATTCATGAGTGGTATCTGCCATAACTCCATTATTCCACGGAAAGAGCAAAGGGCCCGTGTCACAGTAGCAAGCTACATTCCAGTAGATTGGAGGACGATATGAGTGACATGACTGCTGATCCCTTTTCCTTCGACCGGACTACTCCCACCTCTCCGACACAGAGTGAAGCAAGCAGCGCGTCCACGCCAGATGCGCCGCTAGGGCTTTTTAACCTGCCCACTGATGACAACAACCCCGTCCCCGACACCGCCGCCGCTCCCTCGACACCAGCTGCCGCGGTATCTGGTGCTTCCCGCACCGCCCATATGGGGCGGCGCCCCCGGCGGGATCCGCAGGCAGCTGAACACCTACTCGAGGGGCTCAATCCCCAACAGCAGCAAGCCGTCCAACATAGTGGCACCCCACTCCTCATCGTGGCTGGAGCCGGTTCCGGTAAAACGACTGTTCTCACCCGCCGTATCGCGTATGTGCTCGAAACGCAGCCGGTCCGCGCCTCCCAGATTCTGGCGATTACCTTCACCAACAAAGCCGCTGCCGAAATGCGGGAGCGAGTTCAGCACATCGTTGGGACGGAAGCGACCTACATGTGGGTCTCGACATTCCACTCCATGTGCGTCCGAATTCTGCGTGCCCAGGCGGCACAGCTCGAGGTGGTCAACAGCAACTTCACCATCTACGATGCTGATGATGCCAAGCGGCTCCTCACCATGATCGTCAAGGACCTCAACCTCGACCCAAAGAAATACGCTCCCAAGGCGCTGTCAAACCGGATATCACACTGGAAAAACGAGCTTATTGATGCCGAGACGGCGGCAGCCGACGCTCACGAAGGACACTTCGACAAAGTTGCCTCCGAGGTCTATGGCATCTACCAAGCTCGTCTGCGCGCCGCCAATGCCTTCGATTTCGATGATCTCATTGGGGAAACCGTCGCCCTCCTGGAATCCCATCCGGCGATTGCGCAGTACTACCAGCGTCGATTCCGACATGTACTGGTCGACGAGTACCAAGATACGAACCATGCCCAATACATGCTGGTGCGGGCACTGGTGGGGGATGGCTCTAACGGGGTTGAACCCGCCGAACTGTGTGTAGTGGGCGACGCCGACCAGTCGATTTATGCCTTCCGTGGAGCGACTATCCGCAACATCGTGGAATTCGAGCGGGATTTCACCAACGCCACCACCATTTTGCTCGAGCAAAACTACCGTTCGACCCAGAACATTTTGTCGGCAGCCAATGCCGTTATCGACAACAATGCAGGCCGTCGCAAAAAGAACCTCTGGACTGCTGCGGGTGATGGTCCCCTCATCGACCTCTACGTGGCAGATAACGAGCATGATGAAGCCCGCTTCATTGGTAGTGAAATTGACAAGCTCCACGATGAGGGAATGTCCTACAGCGATATGGCGGTGTTCTACCGTACTAACAACGGATCGCGTCCTCTGGAAGATGCCTTTATTCGCACCGGGTTACCGTACAAGGTAGTGGGAGGCACCCGCTTCTACGAGCGTATGGAAGTCCGCGACATTGTCGCCTATTTGAAGGTGGTGGAGAACCCCGCGGATACGGTGAGCTTGCGTCGTATCATCAACACTCCGCGACGTGGTATTGGGGACCGTGCGATTAGCTGCCTCGCGATGTTTGCCGAACAGCAGGGGGTGTCGCTCTGGGAGGCATGCTGCCGTGCGCAGAACGGTACCGTTCCCTTCCTCAACTCGCGGGCAGAGAATGCCATTGCGGCCTTTGTCTCACTCATCACCGGTATCCAAGACCATAATGCCGGCGCAGAACATACTGCAGGTGCGGACTCCCTTCCTGATCTGGGGGAACTTGTGGAGTTGGTGATTGACCGGTCTGGGTATCGGGCAAGTTTGGAAGGTTCTAACGACCCCCAAGATCAGGCCCGTCTCGACAACCTCAACGAACTAGTGTCTGTGGCGCACGAATTCTCTGCCGATGCGGCGTCGTTGCGGGCGCTGGAGGAATCGTTTGCACAGGATAACGCCAACGGCATTAGTGAGGAGACCGTGGCGGAGGGCACGGAGGGGCTGGCTGCCCCCGGATCACTTGCCGCATTCTTGGAACGTGTTTCGCTCACCTCGGACACGGATCAGATTCCTGATGAAGATGACGGCATGATTACCCTCATGACACTGCACTCGGCTAAGGGACTGGAATTCCCGGTTGTTTTCATCACCGGGTGGGAGGACGGGATGTTCCCGCATATGAGGGCGCTCGCCGACGACACTGAGCTGTCTGAGGAACGTCGCCTGGCCTATGTCGGAATTACTCGTGCCAAGAGGAAGCTCTACTTGACCCGTGCGGTTGTCCGTTCCAGTTGGGGGCAGCCGCAGTCCAATCCGCAGTCTCGCTTCCTGGAAGAGATTCCTGCACATCTGCTCAACGTGTTGCGGGAGGCCCCCGAGTTTGATGACGACGATGATTGGAGTTACGGTTCGTCCGGTCGCTCGTGGGGAGCGGGGGGTGGTTCCCAGTGGGGTGCGGGCAACCGCAGTTGGGGTACCGGTAGTCGGGAGGGAAAGTCTTCTGCGCAGCACGCTGGGCGGGGCGGTGGCTCCCGCAGCGGGCGTTACGGCGATGTCCAGAAACGTTGGGGCAGCCCGGTGGAGACCCGTCGTGTGGCGCCAAAAACTGCGAGTCCTCGCCATAGCTCTGTCATTAGCGTGGAGAAAGGGGATCGCGTTGTGCACGACAAGTATGGCCTGGGAAAGGTCATGGAAGTGACTGGGGTAGGCCCCAGTGCCACCGCATTGGTGGACTTCGGCTCGTCTGGGGTGGTGCGCCTTATGCTGGTCGCGGCACCGATCGAAAAGCTCTAACCTTGGGATAGCGACAGCCCCGCAGTGCCATGCTGCGGGGCTGAACTTTAGGGTAAAAGTTTTAGAAGTGGAGGCCGAAGCGGGCGAGCCACGGGATGGGGTCGACCTTGCGCTTCCCATCGGGCCATATTTCGAAGTGGAGGTGGGTACCGGTAGAGAAACCGGCGGAGCCCATTCCGGCGATCTTTTGCCCTGCCTTGACCTTCTGGCCTTTGGAGACGTAGAGGTCGTACATGTGGCCGTAAACGGAGATGGCACCGTTGTTGTGCTGAATTCGAATCCAGTTTCCGTAACCAGCGGCGGGGCCGGCATCGATAACAATGCCGGCGGCGATAGCGTGGATGGGGGTACCAGCAGCATTGGCAATATCAATGCCGCCGTGGAAGGCGCCCCAGCGCGAGCCGAATCCGGAGGTGATGATGCCGATGGCGGGTAGCACTACGGTGGGGCGGCGGGAGGCTATCTCTGCTGCCATGCGACGGGACTGTGCGGCACCGGCTACTTGCAGCTGGCTGGCAAAGCCGGAAAGCGCATCGGTGTCGGTGGTGTTTGCGATAACGGGGGTGAGGGAGGAATCCTGACCAATAACATTGCCCGCGAGCTCAATGGATTCGCTGCGGATGCTGGTGTTGTTAGAGGCGAGTGCGGAGGTGACACCAGCGGTGGTCATAGCGCCCGCGGCGAGAGCAATAGCAACAGTGCCGCCTGAAATAGGCTTCACCGAAGCGCGATGGCGGGGAAGCCTCGTTGCTTCTGCGCCTTCACTCTTTCGCTGTCCGCTCACGAGCGTCCTTCCTCTGGGCATTACGTCCGGCAACCTAGCAGACGTGACCGCTTCGTTACCCAATGGTTATTAGACTAGATGATAACGAAACTTGTTACAAGAGTTATTCCAACAGGTTTTGGCGGAATTTTGTGAATTTGGGGGTCGATAAGCTGTATGGGTGAACCTCATCCACCACGAACAGTGCAAAAATACAGGTCAAGAGCAATTTTGTAGAGTTTTAATAAGAACGAATCATTCAAGAGAAAGTTCTGGAATACCCCTATTTGGGGGTGTTTTAATAAGGAAATCTGCATTGAACCGACGAGTGACGATTGTTACTAATGTGACACAATGATCGCTGTCAGAGAGCGCTTTCTGTTATCAAAACTAAGAATATAACTGAGAGATTTTTAACTATAAAGATTCTTGATGCTTTTCCCCAGGTCACTACAGGGCACTCAAGGATGCCGGGACGAAGTTGGCTGCTATTCGCTCAGATTCCCCGTAAACTTCTAGGCAAGCGCCATGCAACGGCAGTGATCACCAAGGTACGGACTAGTTGCCGACTCGGCCTGGCCTACCTTCGAGCGAGAAGCGATGGACGGATGGACCTTTACGAGCATCAAGCCAAAGAACTCTTTGACCGATACGGAGTTCCCACACTCCGCGGCACCGTAGTAACCACCCCCGAAGAAGCGGCTGCAGCGGCAGAATCCATGGAACTCCCAGTTGTCGTCAAAGCCCAAGTAAAAGTTGGTGGCCGTGGCAAAGCTGGGGGTGTGAAGCTCGCCCGGACGAGAGAGGACGTGGTTGCCCACGCAGAAGCGATCCTCGGCATGGATATTAAAGGTCACACCGTCCACAAAGTGCTCATCGATCCCGGCGTTGATATCGCGGAAGAATACTACATGTCCTTCCTCATCGACCGCTCCAACCGCTCCTACCTTGCCATGTGCTCGGTAGCAGGCGGTATAGATATCGAAACCGTCGCAAAAGAACAGCCAGAGGCACTTGCCAAGATCTCGATCGACCCGGACAAAGGCGTCGACCTCGCGCGTGCTCGTGACATTGCGGAACAAGGCCATCTCCCCGCCGACATTCTCGACGCCGCCGCTCTCACCATTGAAAAGCTCTATCGGGTGTTCGACGACGCAGACGCCAGCTTGGTGGAAGTCAACCCCATGGTACGGACAGGTGACGGACGGGTCCTCGCCATCGACGGAAAAGTCACCCTCGATGACAACTCCGAAGGCCGCCACCGCGATCTTTTCGCCGAATACCGGGACAATTCCACCGCAGATCCCCGTGAACTAGCCGCCAAAGAGGTGGGACTTAACTACGTCAAACTCGACGGCACCGTCGGCATTATCGGTAATGGGGCCGGCCTCGTCATGTCGACTCTAGACGTCGTCGCCTACGCAGGCGAAGCCTACGAGAATGTGCGACCTGCCAACTTCCTCGACATCGGGGGTGGTGCATCCGCCGCCGTGATGGAAGCGGGTCTTCGTATCATTATGGAAGACCCCCAGGTAGAAGCCGTCTTCGTTAACGTCTTTGGGGGTATAACCTCCTGTATCGAAGTTGCCAACGGTATCCTCCAGGCACTGGAGCAGTTGGGGGACTGCCTCACCAAACCGCTGGTTGTGCGACTCGACGGCAATGAAGTCGCACCCGCTCGCGAGATCCTCGACAATGCCCAGCATCCTCTCATCACCACAGCTGGTGACATGGATGAAGGTGCCGCCACAGTAGCCCGCATTACCGCCAACCGCCTCGGCCAACTCGACGCAGAGAAGTAGGGGGAGAAGAGCCACAATGTCTATCTTCGTGAACAAGGACAGCCGCATTGTCGTCCAGGGGATGACTGGGCGGGAGGGGATGAAGCACACCACCCGTATGCTGGCCGCAGGCACCAACATTGTCGCCGGCGTCAACCCTCGCAAAGCGGGAACCAGCGTCCACTTCGATAACGTCAATAAAGATGTGCCTGTGTTCGGCACGGTGAAAGAAGCAATGGAGGCGACGGGCGCCAATGTATCCGTCATCTTTGTGCCAGCTCTTTACACCAAGGGCGCCATGCTGGAAGCTATCGATGCAGAGATCCCCGTTCTCGTCACCATCACGGAAGGTATACCTGTTCACGACGCAGCTACAGCCTGGGCACATAATGTTTCCCATGGCCGGCATACCCGCATGATCGGCCCAAACTGCCCCGGTATTGTGACCCCCGGAGAAACCAACATTGGTATTACCCCAGACGGCATTACTAACCCTGGCCCTATTGGCTTGGTGTCGAAGTCGGGAACACTGACGTATCAGCTCATGGCTGAAGTAGCGGAAATCGGCATCTCCACCGCTCTCGGAATTGGTGGCGACCCCATCCCTGGAACGACTCACATAGACGCCTTGCAAGCCTTTCAGGACGACCCCGACACAGAACTGATCGTGATGATCGGTGAGATTGGTGGCGATGCCGAAGAGAAGGCTGCCGAATACATCAAGGAGCACGTGACGAAGCCGGTTATCGGCTACGTGGCTGGCTTCACCGCACCAGAGGGAAAGACCATGGGCCACGCTGGGGCCATTGTCTCTGGCTCCTCCGGTACAGCGCAGGCTAAGAAGGACGCTCTCGAAGCTGCTGGCGTACAAGTCGGCAAAACTCCCTCAGAGACCGCTCGCCTGGCCCGCGAAGCTTACGCAAACCTGCATAATGGGTAGGTGACTTTTACCGCCGATCGGGGAGGAGACGTCTGTGGCCAGTAAGAAGTCTGGCGTCGTCGGGCGTCTCCGCCACGTGCGTGTACCGACGTTCCCCGGTACACGCAAAGGTGCCATTCGCCCCGCAATTTTCCCCCCAGTGGCGCTGTTTGGCGCCCTGATGGTGGTCTGCGGAGTCGTTGTCGCCCTCACCGATATGGATGCAGTGCACTGGTGGCCCCTTACCTTTTCTCTATGGATGGCGGTCTTCCACGTCCCCTTTACAGGTATAGGCCCCACGGGCTTCATCACAGTGCTCGGGTTTCTCCCGCTACTGCCCACCCTGCTCTACACCGCTGCTCTAGCGTGGACCGCACGGCACTTCACCACTGACGATTCCCCCGCCGACACACAGCTCTTCAGCGTTGTCTCGATCGTCACCCCACTAGTGATGTCGGGTATTGGGTGGGGGAGCATGTGGGGACTGCGACACATAGTGTTCATTCAGCCCCCTCATCCTGCGGTGATGGTTGCCCTCATCCTTCTCACCACACTGGTCGGTCTCATCGTGGGGCTGCGGGGACGCGTCCTCCACCTCATCCCGCACGCCACCGACTCTTTCCCAGCATGGGGCACAGCCGGATTCCAGATAGCCGGGCAGTTTCTCCTCACCATGCTCACCGCCGGTGCGGTAGCCGGCGTGATTGCGTTGCTGGCGCACTGGAGACTCATTGGTCAAGTACTGCTCTATGGAAACTCTGCCGCAGGAATCCTCGCATTCGGGCTCTTCAGCCTCCTGTATCTGCCGAATATGATGATTGCGGCGGCCATCATATTGGCAGGTGGAGGAATCCAGATTGGCGGATCGCAGACTAGCCTCTACACAACTCACCTAGAGCAGCTTCCTGCCTTCCCACTTTTTGCCGCATTACCCCAACATGATGCACAATCCTGGTGGCTCGTCTTTCTCGTTATCCCGATCATTGCCACGGTGGTGGTAGCCCGCCGCACTCTCGGACGTGCGGTAGGGGAGCGACTCCGCGCTATCGCCTTCGCCGTACCCACCACCGCAGCTTTTGCCGCAGTCGGCGCATGGTTCGCGGGCGGGCAGATTGGTGTGATGGGTTCAGTCCGCATGTCAGAAGCTCTGACGGGTCTCATACTTGCAGCCTGGTTGGGCATCCTTGGTGCGGTGACGGTATTCCTCCAGCGGGGAGAAGGAGTGGCGAGCGTGAAAGTGGCTCGAGCGGAACGCCGGGCGGCACGTGCAGCACAGGCCGTTGTTGCCGAGGACACCGTAGTGGAAGAAGATACTGCTGCCGCGGGAGAGGACCTTGCAGAGGACGAGACTGTAGTCGACGATGCCGCAGTAATTGATGCTGCAGTGGATGATAGGAGTACCTCAGAAGAAGAGAGTATGGCAGTACTGGATGACGCTGGTACTGCGGACAATACCGAGGTCAACGGGCGTACAGAAGATACCCACGTTAGCACTGCGGGCAGCTCTAACGTCAGTGCAGATGCGCAGACCGATGAGGACACCGATGCGACAGAAGATCCAGTTGCCGCAGTAGAGCCACAAAAAACTGCATCTGAGAACGATGACGCAGCTCAGTAACCCTCTCAGGTAGGGAAAACGGAGGGCAACGGACTACACTACAGGTATTGAACTTAGTGAGCGTTTTGGAGTGTCTGCCGTGGATCCAGCATCCTCTCACCACAAACTTCGTCTTGTCGTTCTCGTCTCTGGCGTAGGTTCCCTCATGAACTCAGTGGTGGAGGCTACCCACGACCCAGCATATCCAGCAGAAATCGTGGCTGTGGGGGCGGATAGGCCCTGTGCGGGGCTAGAGCGTGCGGCAGCAGCAGGCCTGGAGACTTTCTTGGTCAATTTTGCGGACTATGACAATCGTGACGATTGGGATTCCGCATTGGCCGACGCCATCAGTGCCTACCAGCCTGATCTCGTTATCTCCGCCGGTTTCATGCGCATTACCGGAAAGAACGTGTTGAGTGAGTTCGGGGGACGTTTCATCAACACACATCCCGCTCTACTACCTGCGTTTAAAGGTGCGCACGCAGTGGAAGACGCACTAGCCTACGGTGTGAAATACACCGGTTCCTCTATTCACCTTGTAGATGAAGGTGTTGATACCGGCCCACTGCTTGCCCAAGAGCCGGTTCCCGTACTGCCCGACGACACCGTCGAGGCACTCCATGACCGCATCAAAATTGTGGAACGACGACTGCTCTGTGACGTCATCGCAGACATCGCCACCAATGGCCCATCAGCCCGCGTGACCCGTACACAATAATCACAGTAGAAGAGGGAAATCAGTGTCTGATTCTCGTAAGCCCATCAAGCGCGCTCTGGTCAGTGTCTATGACAAGACCGGACTCGAAGAACTTGCCAAGGGACTGCATGAGGCCGGTGTAGAGATCGTCTCTACCGGCTCTACCGCAAGCCGTATCGCCGACGCTGGTGTACCCGTCACCCCCGTCGACGAATTGACTGGCTTCCCCGAGTGTCTCGAAGGCCGCGTTAAGACCCTTCACCCACGTGTCCATGCCGGCATCCTGGCAGACACCCGTAAAGCCGAGCACATGGCTCAGCTTGCCGAACTCGGCGTCGAAGCATTCCAGCTGGTCATTGTCAATCTTTACCCCTTCGAAGCTACGGTAGCATCCGGTGCCCCCTTCGATGCCTGCGTTGAGCAGATCGACATCGGCGGCCCCTCCATGGTGCGCGCTGCCGCTAAGAACCACCCGTCCGTTGCCGTCGTCGTTGATCCGGCCCGCTATGGTGACATTCTTACCGCAGTGAAGGAGGGCGGGTTCACTCTCGCACAGCGCACCGAGCTTGCCGCCGATGCCTTCCGTCACACCGCTTCCTACGATGTCGCTGTTGCTTCCTGGTTTGGCAAGCAGCTCGGAGAGAAGGCCGCTGCCGCTGCCGAAACCGATGACGAGAAGCGTGAAGCTGAATTCCCCGTCTGGGAAGGCGCCACCTTCGTCCGCGGCGACGTGCTCCGCTACGGTGAAAACCCGCACCAATCTGCTGCCCTGTACCTGGATAACGCCCACCCGGGAATTGCCCAGGCAAAGCAGCTGCACGGCAAGGCTATGAGCTACAACAACTACATGGATGCTGACGCCGCCTGGCGCTCCGCGCACGACCATGAGGGCATCTGCGTCGCCGTTATCAAGCACGCCAACCCGTGCGGCATTGCCGTCTCCACCGAATCAGTTGCTGACGCTTACCGTAAGGCACACGCTTGCGACCCGGTATCTGCCTTCGGTGGCATTATCGCCTCTAACACTGAGGTGTCCTGCGAGATGGCCAAGGACGTTGTTAACGTTTTTACTGAAGCCATCCTGGCACCGTCCTACGAAGATGGCGCCGTAGAGATTCTCTCCCAGAAGAAGAATCTGCGCATTATGCAGGTCCCTGAGTGTGAGGCTCCCTTCTACGACTTCCGCCAGGTGACCGGTGGTGTGCTCCTCATGGAACGCGACCGCGTCGATGTTGACGGCGACTACGCTAAGAACTGGGAGTTGGCTGCCGGTGAACCCGCCGACGAAGCCACTCTGCAAGATCTCGAATTCGCCTGGCGTACCTGCCGTTCCGTTAAGTCCAATGCCATTCTGGTGGCGAAGGATGGCGCTACGGTCGGTGTTGGTATGGGGCAGGTCAACCGTGTTGATGCGGCCAAACTGGCTGTTGAGCGCGCAGGTGAGCGCGTGGTCGGCTCTGTAGCTGCCTCCGATGCTTTCTTCCCCTTCGCCGACGGTTTCGAGGTGCTTGCCGAAGCCGGCGTGAAGGCAGTTGTCCAGCCGGGTGGTTCCATCCGTGACAACGAGGTGATTGAAGCTGCTAAGGCCGCCGGCGTCACTATGTACTTGACCGGCTGCCGCCACTTCGCGCATTAAACCACCGGGTCTGCAAAGACCTACTAGACGCAACATCAAATGCTCCCCACTGCGGTGTTTCGCGGTGGGGAGCATTTGTTTCGTCAGGAAAAGAGAGTGCTACACGGGCAGTAGTAGCGCAGAGATCACCAGAATCGCAGGGATCGCCAAAAGTGTTGAGATGAAGCCGGCATCTCGAGCTAGATAGCGAGCGGTGTTATAACGCGATGCGAAAATATAGACGTTGACGGCGGTGGGGAGGGCCGCACAGACGGTGACGGCGAACAGTGTGTGTGGATCTAAACCGAGGGCATAACGGCCGAACGCCCAGGCAATGAGTGGCATTACGGCGGTTTTCAGCAGGACAGCCAATGCGACATCACGGCGTGGTGTGGTCCCCTTCTCCATCACCTTCACTCCGTAGAAGGAATGGCCGAATCCGAGTAGGCCACACGGGACAGCAGCCTGACCGATGAGGTGAAGAGGCTCACTGACAATAGTGGGGGGAGTCCAGTGCCCCAGCGCGAAGATGAGCCCTGCAAAACCGAAGATGACCATCGGATTTTTGAGCGGCTGGAGAAGCTGCTGCCAGGTGGACTGCTCGGAGTGATCGAGCACCAAATGGTCGAGTAGCGCTAGTGCAATGGGGCAGAGCAGGATGGTCTGGAAAAGCAGGATCGGCACAAATGCGGTGGGATCGTGGATGACGTACAGTGCAATGGGAATACCCAAGTTCGCGGAATTGACATAGCCGGCGGCGAGACCGCCGATCACGAGTTCTGCCGGCTTCCGCTTTAGCCAGAGCCGAGCGATCACAATGAAGATGAGGGATGCCGCGGCATTGGCGAAGATAGCCACGCTGAGGTGGGCAGAAAACACCACTTTCAGATCAGCTTTGATGATGGTGTCGAAGAGTAGTGCTGGTGTGGCAATCCAGAAACAAGTGTTGTTGAGGCCTTGCGCCATTTCCTCAGAGAGGATCCCGAGCCGCGCTAGTAGATAGCCGATAAAGATGATGATGGCTATAACGCCAAAGCCGTGGAAGACAGCAAGCACAGGCGTTTTCTCCTTTCGGCAGGGAAGCGGTTGCGTAAGGCGAGGGGAGTGTCGTCACCAGCAGTGTGCTGCGTGCGCTCTCTTTTGAGTCTAGGCAACGGGAAAGCAAAGAAAAAATGAGTCCGAATTGGAGGGACTGGAGGATAAAAGAAAGTGGCCGTACCTTGGCGGTACGGCCACTTTCTGCTGTTCGAACGTATCAGTTCACGCCGGTTTAGCGGCTGGTGAACGGAAGAAGAGCCATTTCGCGGGCGTTCTTCACGGCGACAGCAACTTCGCGCTGCTGCTGCGGGGTGAGACCGGTGACGCGACGGCTACGGATCTTGCCGCGATCAGAGATGAACTGACGAAGCAGGTTGACGTCCTTGTAGTCAACGTGCTCAACACCTGCGGCGACGAGAGGGTTCTTCTTAGGACGACGACCCTGCTCAGCGCGGTGCTTCTTGTTATAGTTGCGCTTCATAGCCATGGGTTACCTCACCAACTCGACTTGCTGATACCAGGCAGCTCACCATCGTGAGCCATCTTGCGGAGACGGACACGAGACACGCCAAACTTACGCAGGTAGCCACGGGGGCGGCCGTCAGCGGCGTCGCGGTTGCGAACGCGGATCGGGCTGGCGTCACGCGGCATCTTGTTGAGCTTGGACTGGGCCTCCATGCGCTCGTCATCAGAGCTGTTCGGAGAGGAAATGATGCGCTTCAGTTCCTGACGGCGTTCCGCGTAGCGGGCAACCATAGCTTTGCGCTGCTCGTTCTTAGCGATCTTGGACTTCTTAGCCATTCTTATCGCTCCTCGCGGAATTCAACGTGCTTACGGACGACGGGATCGTACTTCTTGATGGTGAGACGATCGGGATCGTTACGGCGGTTCTTGCGAGTTACGTAGGTGTAACCGGTACCGGCCGTCGACTTTAACTTGATGATGGGGCGAATTTCGTTACGTGCCATTAGATACGTTCTCCCTGTGCGCGCAGTCGAGCCACAACAGCCTCAATTCCATCACGGTCGATGGTCTTGATGCCCTTAGTGGAGACCGAGAGGGTGACGTACCGGTCCTCCGAGGGGAGGTAGTAACGACGCCGCTGAATGTTCGGGTTCCACCGACGGTTAGTGCGCCGGTGCGAGTGCGAAACGGACTTGCCGAAACTCGGCTTCCGTCCCGTTACTTGGCAATGCGCCGACATTGGCGTTCTTTCTCCTTCCGCCCATCCTTATTCGGCATCCGATTGGACGGTCGGAAGAACCGGGGTGGGCGCTGACATACGTATAGACAACAGCAGACGTCTACGTTACCCGGGGAACCCCCATTTTGGCAATTTGATCTTTCTTACATCGTGCCGCTCTGCTGATGTCTGTCGTGGTGGTACCGCCAGTTGTCCTCGGTTGGAGAAAGCTGCAGGCCACCGTTATACTTGGAGAGTTGCTGAAGAAGACCAATGCTGCTGGTCACCGCTACTACGGGCCTCTCGAGATGGCGCTCTGGGGGTGACTGCAATGCCAGCTGGATTTCTTTCCTGCGCCTTTCACTAGTAGTATTGGGCAGTCGCACATTCTGCGGGCTTCTCCGTAGAACTGCATATTTGCCGCGAGGCACTCACAACGCTTGAGTTGTAGAAGCCGCCCGCCGAGCCGCTGCGCCAGCTCCCCACTGTTTGAGCAGTGAGGCTGGAGCTGGGTTCGCAGCATAACTAGACCACAAACACCATCTACAAGGGACGATCAATGAAGAAGGATATTCACCCCGACTACCACCCGGTGGTTTTCCAGGATGCGAGCACCGGTACCAAGTTCATCACCCGCTCCACTGCGACCTCCGACCGCACCATTGAGTGGGAGGATGGCAATACCTACCCGTTGCTCGTCGTCGATGTGACCTCCGAGTCTCACCCGTTCTGGACTGGCGCTCAGCGCGTCATGGACACTGCCGGCCGCGTGGAGAAGTTCCAGCGTCGCTACGGCAAGCGTATCCCCAAGTCGTCTAAGAAGTAGTTCGCGCTTCTTTACCAAGATTAAGGATCTGAACAATGGCAACTCCTAAGTTCCGTAAGTCTCGCGCGAACACCCACTCGCGCCGTTCCCAGTGGAAGGCTGACAACGCCGCCCTGGACAATGTCAAGATCGATGGCCAGACCACCGCTGTTCCGCGTCGTCTGGTGAAGGCTGCCAAGCTCGGCCTGGTTGACCTCGACTGATTGTGATTCACCGCCTTGTGAGCGGTGATTGCACTCAGCGATAGCGACAACCTGATAGCTTGATTCGATCCCTGAGACAGAGGGCCACAGTTCGCGACTGTGGCCCTCTGTCGTGCTATTTACTGCAGCTTTGTGCGGGGTGAGGCATGGCCGTCTCCACACGCGGAAATGAGCTGTGCGCCAATACAGCGAGTTTTATTGCCACGAAAAGACCAGGCAATGAGGCTCCCCTTTCAACTGCTCTGCTCTCTGAATAGGAGATGTGGAATGATGTGAAAGAAGAGTGCTTTTCTATAGAGAGTATTAATTTATGAAGATCCTAGTTGTCGATGACGACGAAGCGGTGAGGGAATCACTGCGGCGTTCCCTCACATTTAATGGCTACACAGTACTTCTCGCAGAAAACGGGGAGCAAGCTCTCGATCTTATTAGCCACCAGCGTCTTGATGGCATGATTCTTGATGTCATGATGCCGCAGATGGATGGTCTGCAAGTATGCCGTGAGCTACGTAACCGCGGTGACGATATGCCCATCTTGGTACTGACTGCACGCGACGCCATTTCCGAGCGCGTTGCCGGCCTCGATGCAGGCGCTGATGATTACCTTCCCAAGCCGTTTGCTCTCGAAGAACTCCTTGCTCGTCTTCGCGCTCTCTTGCGTCGTACGGGGCGCGACGGAGGAGCAGAAGAAGCCGAGAGCTTGGTGTTCGCTGATCTCTCGCTGAACCCTGTCACGCGTGAGGTTTATCGAGGGGAACGCCCCATCTCTCTTACTCGTACCGAGTTTGCACTGCTCGAACTCCTTATTTCCAATCCTCGGCGGGTTCTAAGCCGTAACCGCATTCTTGAGGAGGTGTGGGGATACTCCTTCCCGACCTCGGGTAATGCCCTGGAGGTTTACATCGGTTACCTACGGCGGAAGACGGAGTCAGAAGGCGAAGAGCGTCTCATTCACACAGTGCGTGGGGTTGGCTACGTCATGCGTGACCACAAAGGTTAAAACGACAGTGGAATAGCCGGGGAAGACCCGGCTATTCCTTTGACGTCGTTGAAAGTGCCAAATGATGTCCAGTAAAGAGCGTTCCACCTGGGGAAAGAGGCAGATCGATAGGGCGGTCTCCGCACAACGGACGAAGGGGGATAAACCGCCGCTTGTCTTTCGTATCAAGATGAGCTGGATTATTGCCCTGCTCTCTGCTGCGATGGTATTCATCGCCATCGTCGGAACGTCCTTTATGGGGTATTGGGTAGCCTCCAATTCCCTTCTTCGGAGCGCGGAATTGACCCTGGAGGATCAGGCGACAGAACTGCTTTCAGAGCAGAGCTTCATCGACAGTCTCGAACATGATGGAGCGTCGGGGGACCTCAACACTTCCCGACTACGCAATCCAGGACTGTACTTCATGGTAGTGCGGCCGCAGACGGATAAGAGTGAGCACGACGCTCTGGAGATTCGTCGTGGTTCCGACCATATCGCTCTCGAACAATCAGACCTCGATGTTGTTTATGGGAAGGCCACATTTTCTCAGAGGGAAGAGAATAACCGCCTCATCCTCACCACGGATACCGGCATCAACGATTGGACTCTCGTACTGGTACAGGATCTTTCCGCTCTTCAAACGATGACGAACCACATGGCGTCAGTCTTTGCGATCATGGCCAGCGTGGGAACTTTGCTTGCCATGCTGTCAGGGTGGGCTGTGTCGCGGACTAGCCTCGTGCCAGTACAGCTGCTTATTGATGGCACGGAGCGCATTGCCCGCACGGACGACCTAACCCCACTACCGGTCTACGGTTCTGACGAACTGGCTCGCCTCACCGAGTCTTTCAACAAGATGTTGAAATCTCTGCAGGAATCGCGAGTGCGGCAAAGCCAGTTGGTCGCGGATGCCGGCCACGAGCTGAAGACTCCTTTGACCAGTCTGCGCACCAATATGGAACTACTCATGATGGCGTCAAAGAATCCTGGAGGCACTATCAGCGAAGAGGACATCGCAGATCTTGAGCATGATGTCATGAGTCAGCTGGAAGAGCTCACCAACTTGGTGACAGACCTAGTGGATTTGGCGCGGGAGGACTCTCACTACTCGGTGGTTGAGCCCATCGATTTGTGTGAGTTGTTGGATGGCGTCATTGACCGGGTACAACGGCGGCGGCTGGACATTAGCTTCAGGTTTGACCTTATCGACTGGTACCTCATGGGGGACCAGCGCGGTCTTTCTCGTGCCTTTCTCAACGTTCTTGATAATGCGGCTAAGTGGAGTCCGCAAGGGGGAACTGTAACCATGGTGATGCAGCAGGTGGATGACGAACTGGTTGAGGTGACGGTGGATGACGAGGGGCCGGGAATACCTCCAGAGGAGCGGGAATTGGTGTTCGAGCGGTTCTACCGGGCGGTAGAGTCCCGGGCGATGCCGGGTTCTGGTCTCGGTTTGGCCATCGTGAAACAGGTCATGGAATCGCATGGGGGAAGTGTGCGGGCGGAAGCTTCACCGAGTGGTGGTACGCGTATGGTGCTGGAGCTACCAGGTGGTCCGCGCCTGCATGCTGACTCGGATCAGCCCGATGAGCTGTAGCGATGTGCTGTGGCTCCGTGTGCTGTTTCTTACCTAGGCCGGCTTTCACAGCAAGTTTCAAGCCACCCAAATACGTTTTTCCAGGATTGCGGTAGATAGTTAGGGCATGAGTTATTCTATGCCGCCTTCCTCAGCTCAGTACCAGGGTTACCCGATGGTCCCACCAGAGCCTGAGAAGAAGAAAAAGCGTCGTCTTCCATTGCTCATCGTCCTCTTCGCGGTAATTGCACTTGTTGTGGGTGCCTTGGGCGGTGCCCTCGGCTCTAACCTTGCGCATAACAAGAGCTCTTCACTGGGCTATGTACCCAGCGACAATGTGCTGGAAGAGCCCATTGATAAAGATGTGAAGGCACCGCCTGCGCCAGAAGGTTCAGTGCAGGCTGTGGCAGAGAAAGTACTTCCCTCCGTGGTGTCCATCCAGGTCGCCTTCAGCTCTAATGAGGGCGGATCCGGATCGGGGGTAGTGCTGTCTAAAGACGGGCTCATCCTCACCAATGCACACGTAGTGAATAACGCTCGTAAGATGGCTGTCGTCACGAATAACAACCGAATGTATGCCGCAAAGCTTGTTGGTATTGATGTCCTCTCTGATATTGCCGTCGTTAAGACTGAGGGCGTGCGTGACATGCAGCCGATTGAGATGGGCAACTCGCAGAATTTGGCCGTTGGCCAGGAGGTTGTCGCCGTCGGTGCTCCTCTCGGACTTACTGGTACTGTCACTTCCGGCATTATTTCTGCACTGAACCGCCCTGTCCATACCAGCACCCGCGGTGGTCGTGCTCCGGGCGGTCAAGACACTGTCATGAATGCTATTCAGACAGACGCCGCTATTAACCCGGGTAACTCGGGTGGTGCGCTGGTAGACATGGAAGGCCGCCTCATTGGCGTTAACTCCGCCATTGCCTCGCTGGGTGGGGAGAACCCTTACACGGGTGAGGTGAGTGGCGGAAATATTGGACTTGGCTTCGCCATTCCAGTCAATCAAGCCCGTCGCATCGCCTCGGAACTTGTCAAGGACGGCAAGGCTAGCCACTCTGTGATCGGTGTGCAGGTCACGCCTTCGACTAATCCACTCGGTTCTCTGATCGCCGAGGTTACGGCGGGTAGCCCCGCTGACCGCGCCGGCCTGCGAACGGGCGAAGTCATCACGAAGGTTGATGGTCGTCCACTTGACCCAGTTGACGGTCTGGTTGCGTACGTGCGGTCGAAGGCCCCGGGTGACGTCATCAAGGTGACTGTCGAGAAACAAGGCGGCGGCGGTACGCGTACAGTAGGAGTAACCGTAGGATCTCTGGATTAATCGGTCAGATAGTAAAGGATAAGGAATAGTGGACGTAAACCCTGGTGAGGCCGGACGCGCACTGGCAGTTATCACTACCGACCACACCAACGAGGAATCTCGCGCACTCGCCAAGATCGTGACCGAATTGCTCGAAGAAGACGGCTTCTATGTCGACGGCGTAGTAGTGGTCCCCAACGACGAGGACGAGATCCGCAAAGCTATTGAAACGGGGGTGGTGGGCGGTGTCGACCTCCTCCTAACCGTCGGTGGAGTAGGGCTCAGCCCCCGTCACCACACCCCGGAAGCAACGCTTCCCCTTATCGACCGGGCACTCCCCGGCATTGCTGAGGCCCTGCGGTCCTCTGGGCAATCTGCGGGGGCGCAGGACGCTTGTGTATCTCGTGGTGTGGTGGGCATCTCCGGATCCACCTTGGTGGCTAATTTGTCCAATTCTCGCGCAGCAGTTCGTGATGGCATGGCGACCTTGCTTCCGTTGGCTCGGTACGTCATTAACGAGATTTCCTCGCTGGACATTTTCTAATGTCGGAGGATACTAGTTCGCTGGTGGAGAGCGCCGATTCCGATAGCCCAGCATCACGGGCAGCCGACAGTGGCGGTCGGCGTCGACCCTCCCGGGACACGTTGAATCGTATCTTCGGTGAGCCAGTGTCCTCGTTGAGCCGTGATGAGTGCGGTGATCAGGAGGAAGGCCGAGCTGACCGGCGAGAGTGGGAAAAATGGCTCCGCGATCAGAAACCACCCCACTACGACTACTAGATAACTGAGTTCTAGCGCAGTAAGAGCGTGATCACAGCATCCGTATCGAGCTGCGCTAACTCATAGGCTTTTTCTTCCGGAAGTGCCACGATGACGCTCGTGGAGTGGCCGGCCCCTGGGCTGTTCGATGCGGTGGTGTCATGGATGATGGCATCGTGGCACAGGACCCAGCTACTGTCTTCGGTTGAAGCGACGACGTCCACATGCTCTCCAGTGCGCCAGGAGGTCGCACCGCTGGTGGGAAGTCCGAGAGCGCGCCATCCGTCTGGGAGTCGTGGGGCGCCGAGACGTGCAGTGGTCAGAAACTCACCGCGTTCTACATCTCCTACCACGCGGCGTCCCGTGAACTGGTTCGCTGAAGTGATGGGATGCTCAGGGGCGAGTGACGCGGGCACGTGTACCCAATCGATGTCTGCAGCAGTGACTTGCTGCCCGCTCGGTAGTGCGTGGTTGAGCTGTGCCACAGTGAGGGAGGGAGCACTGTGGGGAACAAGCAGCGCGACAATCGTACCGAGGAGGATGGTAGAAGCAAGTGCGAGAACGATGCGCTGGGGGCGTGTGGTCTTCTGAACTAAGCGAGACCACAGTGCGCGGAATGCCTTTCGTGGATTGGTGCGCAGAGCAGCGGTAGTGGAATCCTCCACATCGTCCGGTGTAGTTGTCTCTGTGGCGGAGGGCCAGGGGTCGCGCCAGGCAGTGCCATACTGATCTTCCCACCGCGGGTTAGGCGCGGGTGACAGTAGTGGCGCCGAAGCCGTCGTGACATACTCCCAGCTCGCGGCGGTAGATCCTCTTGGCATAGCGTCAACCTTTCCTCGTCGGTAGAGATAGTTGAACGGTACCCTCAGCTGAGGCTAGGAACGCCGGAGGGACAGGATACCAGAGAAGCTATCCACAAAAAGACAAGATGTGGAGAGGAAGAAGGTGGCAGCAGGAGCGTGAGCGCCGCCGTTTTCACAGGCCTCATCGAGTACTACAGTAAAGGCCATGGCACCAGGCAGCTCAGAAATCCATGCGGTACGTCAGCGTATCCCGCACGCCTCCTGGTGGTGCGTGGTGAGCACCGTGCTGATGGCAGGAGCTCTGGTCTTCAACTTCGCTGTCATCGACCCAACACAGAAGCCTATTGGGCTGTGGAGCAACTTTATCGACCTGCGCGTCTATTGGCTAGCCGGCCGTTTGCTCGACGCCGGGCATAGCCTTTACGACGGCGGTATTATCGGTCAGCTTCCTTTCACCTATCCGCCTTTTGCCGGCATCCTCTTCTGGGGGCTCGCGGATACAGATTTCCAGACGCTGTGCTACTGGTGGGAGGGCATCAGTGTGCTGCTCCTAGCGGTGGTTATCGGGATGGTGCTGCGTGAGCGCGGTTACCGAGTGGATAGATACACCTGCTACCTAGCAGTGAGCTTGGCAGTTGGCGCGGTATTCCTAGACCCTATTCGTACCACTCTCGTCTTCGGGCAGATCAACATTATCCTGATGCTGCTGGTGGCAATCGGGTTTCTCCGCAAGGGAGATCATTGGGGTGCCGGCATCGGTATTGGGCTAGCTGCTGGTATTAAACTGACGCCGGGCTTCTTTGTCATCGTGCTGGCGATTCAGCGACGGTGGAGAACGTTGGCAACGTCTGTACTGGCCTTTGCAGCGACAATCGCTTGTGGTTTCTGGGTGTTGCCGGCGGACTCGCACACGTACTGGCTGCACTCGATGCTGCATAACAATCGTGTGGGGAGTTATCTCAACCGTGCGGACCAATCTCTCCAGGCGGTGGTTTACCGGATGGCAGGCGGCCCAACACCCTGGTGGATTGCCGTCGAGCTCGTGGGTGTGATCCTCATTCTAGCGACCTTGTGGTATGCCGCTTATCTGCGTAATAACACGCTGATGATGGCCTTGGGCGGGCTGGGTGCCTGCCTTCTGTCACCGTTTAGCTGGAACCACCACTATGTGTGGATTGTCCCGATCCTCCTCGTCATGGTCGACGCGTTGGTTAACCATTGGGTTGCGCACTCCGGCTGGGTACGAGCATGGATTGTGTGTGGCATCGCAGGTGTGGTGGGGACTACCGCAACGTGGATGGCAGAGATCGTGCCACACAAAAAGGGGCCCCTGGTGGGGGCCCCGCTGGTGACGATGTACTCCTACCCGTATCTCTTCTGGCAGGGCATCTACGTTTTTATGACGCTCGCTGTGTTTGTGGGCGTGCTGGTGTACAGCCGCGCACGTTACACGAGCCAGCAGACTATTTCTTGTTGAGGTTTGAGCTGCGAGAGTCGGTGCGGTAGAAGCCGCTGCCTTTAAACGTCACACCAACGGTGTTGAACACCTTTTTTAGTGGGCCTTCACATTGCGGGCAGACGGTCAAGGCATCATCGCTAAAGCTCTGTCGGACATCGAACGTGTATCCGCACTTTTTGCACGCGTAGGAGTAGGTGGGCATGTTCCCAATTATGCGCTAGGAGTAGCGCAATTGTGCAATTCAGTGGGAGTGACGGCCCATTCGACGCGAGCATCATGCGGCTCTGTTGGGACTGTCTCGCCAAGCTCATGGCTATAGACGACAGCGGCAAGAACGGGGGATCGGTTCAGTGCACCAGAGGCAACAGTGGCTGTAATGGCTGCTAATGTGCGGTCATAGTAGCCGGCACCGCGCCCCATCCGGGTCCCATCTCGTCCCACACTGGTAGCAGGCAGGAAAATGAGATCTACTCCGGGGGTAGTGGTGAGAAGATGCGGGGTAACGGTTTGTGGTTGGGGAATGTGGAACCGTCCTTCACTAAGCTCGTCCCAGCTGGTGAAAGGTCCCCAGGTGAGTTCCCCCGCTGCTTCACTGCGGGGGAGGTAGAGCTGATGAGAGTGTGCTGCCAATGTTTCTACCCATTCCCGGCTTCCCGGTTCGTCTCCGACGGGAACATATGCGCAAATTCGCTGGGCCTGTGTAAGGGAGAGGAGCCGGAGGCATGTTGCGGTGAGCCCGGCACTGATAGCCTTTCGTTCGGATGCTGACCAGTGTGAGTATGCGGTGGCGCGGGTGGCGCGGGCGTCACTGCGGAAGCTCGCTTTTGACACGATCACTTTTCCTCTGTGGTGGGTGAGGCAGTTGGTTAGGTGCCTGGCTGAGAGAAACCTACTGGTTGAGGCAGACTTGCGGGTGCGAGTTTTGCGGCACACCTCAGCAAATCCCAGTGTTTTTACGGTTCTTCTCACTTTATGCCACTAGGCTAGAACCATGTCTACTAATGAAACGCGTGGTGGCGTGTTCTCCACGGCTGTAATCCCCGCCGCTGGCTTGGGCACCCGATTCCTCCCCGTCACGAAGACGGTGCCGAAAGAACTACTCCCAGTCGTCTCCACCCCCAGTATCGAACTCATCGCGGAAGAGGCCTCCGATGCTGGCGCTGATCGTCTCGTCATTATCACCTCGGACCGCAAGACTGGCGTGATGACCTACTTCAACACTGATCCTATGTTGGAGGATGAGCTGGAAAAGAAGGGCAAGAATGTCATGCTGCATAAGGTGCGGCGTGCCCCTGGTCTCATCGAGGTGGAGTCCGCACTGCAAGAAAAGCCGCTGGGTTTGGGCCACGCGGTGAGTCTGGCTGAAGCACACTTGCATGAGGACGAGGACTGCATTGCGGTTCTGCTGCCCGATGATCTGGTAACTCCAATCGGTGTTCTGGAACAAATGGCGGAAGTGCGTGAGCGTTTCGGTGGCACTGTGCTGTGTGCCTATGAAGTGCCTGGTGACGACATCTCCAGCTACGGCGTTTTCGATGTCGAGTCGACTGGTGACGAATCCGACGAGGGACACGTCATGCGTGTTAAAGGGATGGTAGAGAAGCCTGCTCCCGAGGATGCTCCCTCCCACTATGCGGCAGTCGGTCGGTATATCCTGGACCGCTCTATTTTTGATGCGTTGCGCACCATTACGCCTGGTGCCGGCGGAGAATTGCAGCTGACAGATGCTATTGCACAGTGCGCTGCAGAGGGGCTGCCGACACACATTGTGGTGCATCGTGGTACGCGCCATGATCTGGGTAATCCAGGCGGTTACATCCGTGCCTCCGTGGATTTCGCATTGCGGGATGAGAGCTACGGTCCTGATCTCCGTGAGTGGTTGGAGGAGCGTCTCCGAGAGAAGGACAATTAGTCCTTCGCCGGGTGTTTCCTGCACTTTCCCGTCCCTGTCATCACTTTCTGTTTTCGGGAGGACATGAATGCGTTCCGTAGAGGAGCAGCAAGCGCTGGTCACTGCGTCCGCGGTTGCCCCTAATCCAGTTCGGGTATCCATTCAAGATGCTCTCGGCCTGATGTGTGCCGAGGAAGTTGAAACCACGATGCCGCTACCGGGTTTTGACCAGGCGGCGATCGACGGTTTTGCTGTCCGTGCGGTGGATGTGAAGCGTGCCCCGGCGGCGGGGGATTCACAAGGCTCCAGCGTTGTACTTCCGGTGGTGGGTGACGTGACAGCAGGGTCGCGTTTGCATACTCGCCTCCAACCGGACCAAACCGTCCGTGTCTTTACCGGTGCTGCCATGCCTGCGTTGGCTGATGCGGTAGTGCCGCTGGCCTGGACAGATAACGGCGAAACCCGAGTCACTATTAATCGACGGGTGAATCCGGGGGATTTTGTTCGCCGGGTGGGCGATGATGTGACTCCCGGCGACATTGCTGTCCATGCTGGCACGATTGTGGGTCCTGCCCAGGTGGGTCTATTAGCTGCGGTAGGTCGGGACAAGGTGCTTGTGCATCCGCGCCCCCGGGTGGCCATCATCAGTGTTGGTAATGAGCTGGTGGATCTGGATCGTACGCCTGGGCAGGGCCAGGTGTACGACGTGGCGTCCTATGCATTGACAGCTGCTGCCTTGGACGCCGGTGCGGAGGTACACCGGGTGGGCATCGTCTCTACTGAGCCGCGCGCGTTCCGTGAGTTGGTGGAGACGCAGCTGTTGCGTTCGGAGATTGTCATTATTGCTGGCGCTGTAGGCGGTATTGCCTCGGAGCATGTTCGCAATGTGTTGACTGATTTGGGTGAAGTGGAAGTTGAGCGGGTGGCGATGCATCCGGGCTCTGTACAGGGTTTCGGGTTGCTAGGTGCAGACCAGATTCCGACCTTCCTTGTGCCGTCTAATGCGGTATCGGCTTTGTTGGTGTTTGAGCTAATGGTGCGCCCTATGATTCGTATCGCGCTGGGGAAGCGGCATCCTCTTCGTCGTATTATCCGGGCTCGTACTATTACGCCGGTGACCTCAATGAAGGGGCGCGCTGGGTACTTGCGTGCGCAGCTCATGCGGGATGAGGCGACGGGTGAGTATTTGGTGCAGGCGCTGGCTGGTGCGAACCCGTCAACCTCCCATCTGCTGGCATCTCTCTCTGAGGCTAATGCGCTCATTGTTGTCCCCCCGGATGTCACAGAGGTTCGAACTGGTGAAGAAGTGGACGTGCTGTTCCTGGCGCAACGTCGCTAGATTCTGGAGTGGTGAGGAAGAAGAGCTCCTTACGGAACGTCTTCGCGTCTCCGCGGGCGAAGTGTATTTGCGGTTACCGCGATGGTCTGATGGAACTGCGGTGATGTCGTCGCGTGCTCGTTCGCAGCGGGAAATTGCTGAGTGGGAACCTGATCCTGAGGATCCGCTCTACTGGAAGGAACGTCCCCCGGCGCAGCAGTGGCGGGATACGTACCGGTGGTTGATGGAGGGGCGCCGCGTGGGGGTGATGGTTCCTTTCGTCATCGTGCTCAATGGCCAGATTGCGGGGCAAGTGTTGCTCAATAATGTGGAGTATGGCGCGGTGCGCGGTGTGACTGTGGGCTATTGGGTGGATAGTCGTATGACGGGTGGTGGGGTGGCGACGGCGGCTGCGGCGTTGGCGATGGATTATGCCTTTGACGTGATGCGGCTTCATCGCGTGCAGGCGACGGTGCATCCTGATAATGCGGCGAGCCGTTGTGTGCTGGGGAAGGTGGGGATGCGTCAGGAGGGCGTGTTGCAGCGGTATTTGCGCATTAAGGGTCGGTATTTAACTCATGAGCTGTGGGCGGCGACGGCGGAGGAGTTGCCGCAGGGGGCAGTTGGCCGTCTTGTGGCGGCGGGGAAAGCGCAGCGCCTCTAGCGTTGTGGGTTTTAGTGCGGAGGCGTTGGCGGGTGGTTGCCCGCCCCAATGTTGTAACAAAAGGTACTAGAGAAACCAATGTTACTGGTGGGAACTAAGTCAATTAGTGAAACGTTGTGCTAATGATGGGCTCTCCGGTGTGTCGCAAATGAAAGCGCAAAAATGCTGGTTAGCCTAGAAATACAGTGAATTTTCTCGATACTCGGCAAAAGACCACCTTCTTCTGCTGAGGTGCACCTCCAACGTCAAGACACATGTGGAGTAGGTGACGAAACAGTGTCCAGCTCACTTCTTATTATTCTGCTGGTAGTCGTATGGCTCTTGGTACTGCTACCGATGGTAGTTAACACCAAAGAGCCAATTCGTCGCACTTCCGCCGCCTTTTCCGCAACTCGTGTCCTCCACCGCGGTGACGGCCAACAGCTCAAACCCCGTCGGCACATCTTCCCCCGCCCGATCGACGATGACGAGACTGCAACAGCGGAGACTCCTGTACCCGAAGAGAAAACACGTCGGCGCAGCGCCCGGAAGCACGCTAAGCGGCTAACGGTCGACGCTGCCGTAATCTCTGCCGAAAACACCACAACCAACGACACTGTGGAGTCCTCCGAAAGGACCAGCACGATGGCAGCCAAGACCTCCCCTGAGGTAATCCAAGCGACACTGCCCTTCGCCGACGATATCTTCGGCCCGGCCGCGCGCGCAGTCATATCGGACGCGCCTACCGAGGAAATCATCATCACCCCTGAACTTCTGCAGGAAAGTCTCGACAACTATGAGGCCGAAATCGAGACCGCCCGCGTGATGGACGCCGAAATCGCCCCCGACGCTGAGACAACAGTGACAGTCGAGGCGGAGAGCACAGACACGGAGAAAACTGATCTCACTGCGGATATCAATGCCGGCATCGATACCCTTCGTGATACTGAAGAAGTCGAGGCACAGGCAGAGTCTGAAAACGTAGAGACCGTTGATCCTGTTGACGTCGATGCAGAAGAGGACGTGACCCTTGCGGACAACACAGCCATCGAGGATGTCCCGGACGCCGAAGAGCTCATGGACACCGGGGACGATGCAGACGATACGATCGACGACCACGTAGACGAACGCGAAGACGACCTCGACGTCGACATTGCCGAGACAGAATTTGCAGCCGATAACACTGATGACGTCGACTCTGCTGCGGCCGACACATCCCCTGTTTCGCGTCTCAGCGGTACTCTCGCCGCCAAGATTTCCGGCTTCACCAAGAAGGACCGCAACATCCCCGAGCCAGCCCCACAGCTCACCCTGACAGCTGACGATATCGCAGAGGCAGAACGCCGACGCGGCCGTGGCGGATATGACCCCGTGGCAGCGGAAGCCGCAGCGCAAAAGCGCTACAAGCGGCGCCGAGTTATCTTCCTCGTACTCGCCGTTCTCCTTATCCCGATGATCGCGGCAGCAGCGGTGCTGGGTGGTCTAGTGTGGATCGCCCCCGCAGCATGGTGTGGTGTTATCGCGTTCTACCTGGCCGCACTCCGTAGCCAAGTCCGGCTGGAGAAGGAACTCCGGCAGCGGCGCCTCGCCCAGATGCGCCGGGCACGGGCACAGCGGGCAAAATATGGCCACCGAGAGGAAGAAGAAACTGCCGCCCCAAGTTTCCACGGCCAGTATTCACTGGTTGACGTGGATGACGGAGACCCCCTCTTTGACCATCTGGAGACTCGTCCCTTCATGGAGGAGTACATGACGACCCACGCGGAAGAGCTCTCCTATGATGACGGCGGCTACTTGCGGGATCGTTTCGGCCGCGTGCGTATTAATGCCTCCCGCTACCCCGACGCCACTGCCCACCGCGAACCGGAGTACACGTACGACGACGCAGAGGCAGCCTACCAGTATGACGACCCCTATACCGTGGGCGATTACTCCGGCGGCCGCAGCGTCGACTATTGGGACGCGCGTGAGGCAGCAGACAATGTCGTCCGCTTCGACCTCTCCCGCCGCGGTGGCTACCGGGATGTCGGCTAGTGATTTCTAACCTTCCCTCCCGCGCTGGTACAGTGGTGGAGGTCTGGGGCTATAGCGCAGTTGGTAGCGCGTCTCGTTCGCATCGAGAAGGTCAGGGGTTCGATTCCCCTTAGCTCCACAATGTAGAAAATCCCAGGTCGTTACTGGCCTGGGATTTTCTTTATTTGTACTGGTAGGAGCATTCTTTCAGCATATGCTGTGCACTCTGCAATACGCTGCGAATGCCGACTTTGAATTCTGTCTTTTGTGTATTGAACAAACAATGTGGCACGCATTTGGCACAAACCGGGCTGGAATTGGGCTCAAACCAGGTGGCAGCCCGGTACACGTGGAGGGCGGCGGAAAAAGCGGGTAGCCTCCTACGCTCGGCGGTAGAGTGAGCTAGGTCAGAGGCCAGTAGGTCACTAGTATAGAAGCATGCTCAATCGCCCATGGCTGCACGATCTTGTGCTTCTTCTCCTTAGGCTTACCCTCGCACTGGTCGTCGGTGCTCAGAGCTACCAGATTTTCTTTGGGCATGGAGTGAAGGAAAGCTCCCGCGTGCTCGAAAAATGGGGGATGACGAATGCATACCCGTTCACAGTGGTCTTGGGACTCGCGTTAGTGCTCTGTGCAGTCGGTATTCTGTTGGGGTTCCTCACCCCACTTTTCGCCATTATCGGAGCGGTCGCGGAAGCTGGCTACGGCTACTTCCTGATGACGGGCGGCCACTACGACCTCACCACTTCAAGTGCGCAAATGACGTGTTTGGTGGTGGTGTCGCTGCTGGCATTAATGGTGCTGGGGGCGGGCCGGGTGTCCACTGACGCTGTTCTCAATACGCGTGCGGAACAGGCCGTTACCCAGAACTAACGGAGCCACCCGGCTACCAGGTTGGTAGCCGGGTGTTGGAGCCTCCACAGATCGGGGCTGATGGGGACGCCGTACGGTTTACCCCCATTCTAAATTCGTGAGGTCCACACCGTAGGCTGCGGCGTTGCTAGCGATGGCGTCGGCTAGCCACTGAGCCAGTCCTTCCTGTTGACTTTCATAGTATTGTCGGAATCTTTCGTCTGCTACATAGCTACGTGAGATGAGATAGTGAATTGTCGGACTGACAGGGAAAAACTTACTAAGTACTTTTCGATGTTCCTCAACTAGGGCTTGTGCTTCTTGGCTTGTGGGTGGCAGCCCTTTCTGGACGGCACGGACTAAATTGGCGTCTATAGTCTCAAATCGTTTTTTCTGTTCTTGCCAATCAGATGTGCTCCAGCCGTTGGTACGCTGCTGGCTGATGAGCCACTCTTCAGTAGCACCGTATTTTTCTTCGGCTTCTGCTTGATAATCAGCAAAGTGGGTAGTGCCCAGAATCTCACCTATTTCTTCAGGCGTGAGTTTTTGTTCATTCATTTCATCTTCCAAAAGTGTGTCTAGTGCTTGGATCATGCCATCAACTTGTGATTTTCGTTCAAGTAGAAGTCGTCGCTGCTGTTGCAGGCATCTTTTTCTTGAAGCAGGAGTCTTTAAAAGATCCTTGATCTCGGCAAGTTTCATACCGGTAGCCTGGTAGATCAGGATCTGCTCTATGCGTGTGCATTCTGCTGTGCCGTAGAGACGGTAGTTAGAAAAGGTATTCCGCGCTGGTGTGAGCAGACCAATTTCCTCCCAGTAGCGGAGGGTGCGTACTGAGACGTGAAAGATTTCCGCAACTTGGCTAACTGTATAGAGGTGTTCTTCTGTGCTGTTCATGGTTTTATTCTGTGCGATGACGCGGCGTTAGGGTCAAGCGGCAGGGAAGAACATCTTGTAGTATTTCGTCAGCAGTCTCACCAGGTCGGTAGCCAGTGCTGGAGCCTCCACAGATCGGGGCTGATGGGAACTCCGTACAGAATGGGCAGAATCCACACGTAGTTGGCGATGACCAGTCCCATGAAGACACACACGACCACACGGCCAAGCAGTACGCTTTGCCCCCAGGCAGCCCACTTGTGACGCCAGGGTTTTGCCTCTGGAGAAGGGGTTTCTGGTACCCAGCCGTCGAGCTCTGACAACATGAGAGCGAGCCCCAAGCACATAAAGGGGAGGAGCGATGAGGCGTAGAAGAAGTACATCTGCCGGTCCCAGTTCAGCAGCCAGGGGACCCATGCAGCTAGGTAGCCGCAGAGAACGACGACATAGCGGGGGTCATGTCGGGTAATGACACGATAGAGTGCCCAGAGCAGCATGATAATTCCCGCCCACCAGATGAGGGAGGTGCCCAGCAGGAAAACGGCCTGGACGCAGCCGTCTGGTCCACAACTATGGGTGCCGCTCGTCGGTTCGACACCTGACTCGTAGTAGTAGAGCAGGGGGCGAATATTGGCGATCCACTGCCATGGTTTGGATTCCCAAGGGTGATGGTAGCCGTGGGAATTCGTAAGGCTCGAGTGAAACTCGAACATCTGCTGGTGGTAGTACCAGAGCGATTGCAGGGAGCGGGGGACGAAGGTGGACCACCCGGCATCCGAAATACCCGCATGGCGGTAGACCGCATTTTCGGCGCGGAGCCACCCCCACCAGCTGGCGAAGTACAGGCCAATGGGGAGGATCGCAAGCGAAGCAATAGCGGGGAAAGTATCGCGGCGAAGTGTTCCCACCCAGGGGCGGGAGACATGGTAGCGGCGGCGCAAGGCAACATCCCACATGACGCTCAAGACACCGAATACTGCCACAAAGTAGAGGCCGGACCACTTGACCGCCATGGCGAGGCCAAGAAAGACGCCCGCTGTGAAGCGCCACCAGCGGAATCCCCAGCGTGGGCCGAACTCGCTGGTAAAAGTTGTTCCCGCCCGCAAGGTTGCCCACATCCGGTCTTCCATCTGGTCACGATCAAGCAGTAGGCAGAGCAGTGCTGCCAGGACAAACATGATGAGAAAGATGTCAAGCAGCCCGGTTCGCGAGACTACGGTGAACATGCCATCACAGATCAGTAGCGTGCCTGCCAGGGCACCCACATAGGTTGAGCCAGCGAGCCGCCGTCCAATCCGCACAATGAGGATGACACAGAGGACGCCCGCAATAGCGCCGCTGAAGCGCCAACCCCACGGGCTGTAGCCGAACACTGCCTCGGAAAGAGCAATGAGCTGTTTACCGAGCGGCGGGTGAACAACCAGCCCGTAGCCAGGGTTGAACTCCATAGCATGGTTGTGCAGCATCTGCCAGGCTTGTGGCACATAATGCTTCTCATCGAAGATGGGGGTACCTTTGTCGGATAATGCCCCCAAACCCATAAAGCGAGTAAGTGCTGCAATGACAGCGAGCACAGCTGTGACAATCCAGCCGCGGAGGGTGTCGGTGGCGCGCACCGGAGTAGGCCAGAGTACGCGGGGGGCGGTGGCGCTGGCCGGGGGAGTGGCGCGTGGTATCCGCATACCTACTTGATGGCGTGCGTAGTAGACACGCGTAGAGGAAGCCCCACTTGGGAGACGTTTCGCTGCGGAGGTAGCCACGGTTCGATCCTACCGAACCTCTCCCATTCCTGATGGCAAGGAGCGCCCATACCCGGTGACGTCTCGCTGTCGCGTTACACTGGGGAGGTAAGCACCGCCGCGGCACACCGCACGCAGTACTAACACGACTGAACGGCACATCGATGACAACCCCACCTAGTGAGAATACTTTTTCCCCTGTCGCACCTGCAGGCACGCTCATTCTGGGGGCTACCCCACTAGGAAACCTGGGGGACGCCACCCCGCGGCTCAGAGCGGCGTTGGCGACAGCAGATGTGGTGGCGGCGGAGGATACACGTCGAACCTACCAACTGGCACGCGACCTCAATGTGACGATCAGTGGACGAGTGCTCTCCCACTACGACCACAACGAGCGGGATCGAGCCCCCCAACTCATTGAGTTTCTCCAGCAGGGGCTGACGGTATTGGTGGTATCCGATGCGGGTATGCCTACCGTGTCTGATCCCGGCTATCGGGTGGTGTCACTTGCCGTTGCGGAGGGTATCCCCGTGACGTGTCTACCGGGGGCGAGTGCCCCACTGACTGCCCTGGCACTCTCCGGTATCGGGACTGATAGATTCGCCTTTGACGGGTTCCTCCCCCGCAAAGCTGGCCCCCAACGCGCCTGGTGGGAGAGCCTCAAAACGGAACCCCGCACCGTCATCTTTTTCGAATCCCCCCACCGGCTGGCCGATACGCTCGCACTGGGGGCAGAGGTGCTGGGAGATCGGCCGGCAGCGGTATGCCGAGAACTCACAAAAACCTATGAAGAATGCCGTCGCGGTACCCTCACGGAACTGGCGGATTGGGCGCGGGCGGGGGTGCGTGGGGAGATAACCGTGGTGGTGGCTCCGGGGAGTCCTGTTGAGGATGACATCAGCGATGCAACCCTGATTCGACAGGTGGAAGAACTCGTCGCAGAGGGAATTCGCCTCAATGACGCTTGCGGTGCCGTGGCGAAGAGCCATGGGCGTCGTAAGCGTGACCTCTACCAGGCGGTTGTGGCTGCTCGCGAGGAAGCCTGAGAGGGCACGAACTCCCCGGGCTAACTAGGCTTTAGCGCCGCTCACTGCCTAGAATGGGACTCATGACTACGCCTGTTCTTACCGCTGTTGCCTGGCCGTACGCCAACGGACCGCGCCATATTGGTCACGTATCCGGATTCGGCGTCCCCTCAGACGTCTTCTCTCGCTACCAGCGCATGGTGGGAAACGATGTTTTGATGGTGTCCGGCACCGATGAACACGGCACTCCGCTGCTGGTGCAGGCGGATAAAGAAGGCATGAACGTCCACGATCTTGCCGACCGCTACAACCGCGTTATTGTGAACGACCTAGCCGGTTTGGGACTCTCCTACGATCTGTTTACGCGGACCACCACGCGTAACCACTACGCCGTCGTGCAGGAGATGTTCCGCAATGTTGCGAAGAATGGCTACTTGGTGACGAAGAAGACTACCGGCGCCATCAGCCCTTCCACCGGGCGTACTCTGCCCGACCGCTACATTGAGGGCACCTGCCCCATTTGCGGTTACGACGGAGCTCGCGGCGACCAGTGCGACAACTGCGGTAATCAGCTCGATCCGGCAGACCTCATTAACCCGGTGTCGAAGATCAACGGTGAGACTCCGAAGTTCGTGGAAACTGAACATTGGTTCCTTGACCTTCCCGCCCTTGCTGACGCGCTGGGGAACTGGCTGCGCGAGCGAAAAGACTGGCGTCCCAATGTGTTGAAGTTCTCCCTCAACCTTCTTGATGACATCAAACCGCGGGCGATGAGCCGCGATATCGACTGGGGTATTCCTATCCCCGTCGAGGGGTGGCAGGAACGCAACGATAAGCGCCTCTACGTGTGGTTCGATGCCGTGGTGGGTTATCTGTCTGCCTCCATCGAATGGGCCTACCGGATCGGGGATCCAGACGCTTGGCGCAAGTGGTGGAATAACCCGGAGGCGCTTAGCTACTACTTCATGGGGAAAGACAACATCACCTTCCACAGCCAGATCTGGCCAGCTGAACTACTCGCCTACAACGGGCAGGGCGGCAAGGGTGGAGACCGTGGCATGCTTGGTGAGCTCAACCTCCCCACCGAGGTTGTCTCCTCCGAATACCTAACGATGTCCGGGTCGAAGTTCTCCTCGTCCCGTGGCGTAGTGATCTACGTTAAGGACTTCCTCAAAGAATATGGTCCGGATGCCTTGCGCTACTTCATCGCAGTGGCCGGCCCTGAAAACCAGGACACCGACTTCACCTGGGACGAGTATGTACGGCGTACCAATAGCGAGCTCGCTAATGAGTGGGGCAACTTGGTGAACCGCACAGTCTCTATGGCACACAAGAATTTTGGGCAGATTCCCACCCCAGGTACTTTGACTGAGGCTGATATGGAACTGCGCCGGCGTGCTGACGAGGCATTCCAGATGGTGGGCGCCAACCTAGCGCGTTCCCACTTCAAGGCTGGTATCACGGAGGCGATGCGCTATGTTGCGGACGCGAACCGCTACATTGCGGCCCAGGAACCGTGGAAGATTGCCAAAGAAGTTAAGGCTGGAGGAGCTGCTGCCGCGGAGGCGGAGGACCGTCTCGCAACTGTTCTCCACACGGCTCTGCAAGCGGTGCAGGATGCCAACACACTTATGACGCCCTTCATGCCGAATGCCTCGCAGAAGATCTTTGAGCAGCTGGGTGGTGACGGTGTGTGGGCTGCTCAGCCGGAGATCCATGAGGTTGTGGACGACATGCCGGTGGCGCCGGTGGGAGCCGGTGTACCCGCGCCGGGGCGCGAATATCCGGTCATTATGGGCGACTACGCCAGCGAGCTGGCATCGTGGCAGCGTCATGACATTACCCCCGGTACATTGCTGTCCAAGCCGCAGCCGATCTTCCAAAAGCTGGATCCGGAATTGGGTGAGACCGGCCCGGAGTGGGCGCCCGTCCAGCACTAGGAGCGTGAATGGGTAAGAAACGTCGCGAACCGGTTCCAGCAGAACCACTCTTCCCCCTCATCGATGGCCACACTCACCTGGATTCGTGTGGTGGGAATGATCCAGATGGTGTCCACGCCGTGATGGATCGGGCGGAAGCAGTGGGGGTAGCCGCAGTGGTGACGGTGGGGTGCCATATTCGCCAGCTCGAGGCCGCTCTGATGGCGGCAGAGACAGATCGCCGGGTGTGGGCTGCTTTGGCACAGCACCCAATGGATGCCCACGAAATTGATGATGCTGGCCGGGAAAGGCTAGCGGAATTGGTGAGGCATCCCCGCGTCGTAGCAGTGGGGGAGTGCGGCCTTGATTATTACTGGCTCCACCATGACCCAGAGAATACCGCGACACAGGAGCAGCAGGAGGAGCTTTTCCGGTGGCACATTGACCTCGCGAAAGAGATCGATAAGCCGCTGATGATTCATGCTCGCGATGCCGATGAGGACCTCATCCGCATTATTGATGAGGCGGGTGCTCCCGAGAAGACCATTATTCACTGTTTTTCCAGCGGCCTGGAGATGGCACATCAGTGCATTGACCGTGGTTTTTATGCTACTTTCGGAGGCTCCACCACGTTCAAGGCGAATGAGGAGTTGCGGGAGGTGGTACGGATCTTCCCGCGCGATCGCATAATGGTCGAAACTGATGCGCCGTACCTCACTCCAGAACCGTTCCGGGGCGCCAAAAATGAGCCACAGTATGTGGCATACACTGCCTACCGACTAGCGGAAGTGACAAGTCTGACCCCCGCGGAGTTTGCGGAGTTGACGACGCGCAACGCGTGTCGTGTTTACGGAATTCCTTTTCCGGAGAAGTAGTATCTGACCTCGCACTACTGGTAACGTTACATTATCGTTACCAAGCGGGGTGTCGGCACCCTCCTGCGCCCCCAGACATCGTGCAGAACGTGTGGAGACCAGCAACCCGCTACCACAGACGAGACAACCAGTGCGATCACCACAGCACTGACACCTCCGAGGAGACCCGCCCGTGGCTGAAGAAGCTCAGCAGAAGACAGATACGCCCCGCCGCATCCATCCGGCCTGGCGCATTCTGCTTGCCGTTGCGCTGGTGGCAGTCACTGTTACGGCAGGCATTAGCATGGTCTACCACCGCACTGTCACCCTCGTTGTCGATGGTGAGAAAAAGCAGGTCGGTACCTACAGTCAAACAGTGGGAGAAGTCCTCGACTCCCTCGGCTACCAGGTGTCTGCAGACGATCACGTCGAGCCCTCCCCAGACACCCAGCTGAGCGCTAACGCCACCATCACCTACCAGCAGAAACGTCCCTTCACCGTAGAAATTCACTCTGGTTTTGGGAAGCGTGCCAAAGTTGAGCGAGTCTCCATCACCACCACCGCCTACACCGTCGCAGAGGCGCTCAAAGAGGTAAAAGCAGTACGCCCCAGCTACGGGATTAACGTGGCACCAGACAAACGCATCCCCACGAATGGCCTCAGTATTGAAGCCATCACACCCCGCACCGTCTGGCTGACCGATTTCGGCAAGAAACCGGTTCGGATTCGCGTTGGCGCCTTCACAGTGCGAGATGCTCTCGCAAAGTTGGGAACTCCTCTCCGGTCGACAGATGACGTCACCCCCGGCCCAGATGCGGATCTTCTTCCCAATATGAAGATCAAAGTTGTGCGGCATGGCGACATGGTGAAAGACCGTGTTATCAGGCTCAAACCCTTCGAGAAGATCCTCAAAGACCCCAGCCAGTTGGCCGGCATCCGCACTATTGTGAAACGCGGAAAGCCCGGTCGGGCCGTCCTTACGGAACGCCTGGTGTTTGATAAGAAAGGTCGGATCGTCAAACGCATCCTCATCAAACGAGTGGTTGCGGTTAAACCTGGCAAATCCACCGTCAAAGTTGGATCGCAGCCGATAGATGCGGTGTGGGACCGCCTCGCGCAGTGTGAAGCGGGTGGTAACTGGGCAGTTAACACTGGTAACGGCTTCTTCGGAGGCCTTCAGTTCACTCAGGGAACCTGGGAGGCACACGGTGGTCGTGCCTACGCCTCCCGCGCTGACCTGGCAACTCGTGAAGAACAGATCGCCGTCGCGAAACGTGTACAAGCCTCGCAGGGGTGGGGCGCCTGGCCTGCGTGTACCTCCAGTATGGGTCTGCGCTAGGAGACATCACCCATGACGTCATCCACCTCCCACGTCAGCCTCTTGACGGCCCCAGAGATCCGCACCCTCGCCGATGAACTCGGCATCCGTCCCACCAAGACGCTGGGTCAAAACTTTGTCATCGACCCCAATACTGTGCGGCGTATCGTTTCCGCAGCCCACCTGGCACCTGGGGACACAGTTCTCGAAATCGGTCCGGGGCTGGGATCACTCACCCTCGCCCTAGCCGAGGCGGGCGCGCAGGTGACAGCTGTCGAGATTGACCCCACTCTCGCAGCAAAGCTGCCCACCACCTTTGCTGTGCATGCACCGGATTCCTCGCTCCGCGTCATCACGAAAGATGCGATGCATGTGACTGCGGAAGAGATTCTCGCTGTTGGGCATCCAGCTCCCACCGCACTGGTGGCGAACCTTCCTTACAATGTGGCCGTCCCCGTCCTCCTCCACATGCTGGAGATCTTGCCTTCCCTGCGAACAACCTTGGTGATGGTCCAGGCAGAAGTTGCCGACCGGCTGGCCGCTGAACCCGGTAGCCGCATCTATGGGGTGCCTAGCGTGAAGGCTGGTTTCTATGGGGACGTTGCCCGCGCGGGTGCCATTGGCCGCACCGTATTCTGGCCTGCCCCTAACGTTGACTCTGGGCTGGTGCGCATCAGTGCCTTTACCCCCGAGAACGCCCCCTGGGACCCCTATGATGAGTCCCTCCACGATGCCGTGTGGGCGGTGACCGATGCCGCTTTCGCGCAACGTCGCAAAACTCTCCGAGCTGCCCTGAAGAACTGGGCAGGCAGTGGAGAAGCGGCAGCAGCTGCATTATCGGCAGCTGGAATCGATCCGACGCTGCGGGGAGAGCGCCTCACGACGGCAGACTATGTTCGCCTCGCACAGCACGCGGGGCTTCAGTAGAACCTCTGTTTTCACACCCCACGTAGTAGTCTATGGGTGTGCTCACCGTCGTAAAGCCCCCTGTCGCCGCTTCAGCCCCCGGTAAGGTCAACCTGCACCTGGGGGTTGCGGACCTGCGTGACGACGGATATCACGAGCTCACCACGGTCTTTTGTGCACTTTCCCTGCGGGATACGGTCACCGTTTCCACTTCCGACCATTTGCAAGTGACGGTATCGGGTGAAGGCGCAGACCGTGTTCCTATCGACCGCACCAACCTGGTGTGGAAAGCTGCAGAGTTGGTCGCTGAAGCGTGCGGTGCGTACCCTGCCGTTTCCTTGCACATCGACAAGAACATTCCTGTCGCTGGCGGAATGGCAGGTGGCTCCGCTGATGGTGCCGCTGCCCTCATCGCCTGTAACGAGTACTTCCACGCGGGGTTGGAACGGCAAACCCTCCTCGACATGGCCCTGGAATTAGGCTCCGACGTACCCTTCTGCATGATGGGCGGAAGCGCTATCGGCACCGGGCGAGGTGAAAAGCTCCTGCCGATTCTGCACCGTACCACCCTTCACTGGGTATTGGCGATAGCCAAAGAGGGGCTGTCCACACCGGCGGTATTCCGAGAATATGACCGGCTGGTTGGGCGCAATCGAGCGGAGGGAATCCCTACCTCCATTGGTTCACCCGACGCTCTTCTCCAGGCATTGGCAGGGGGAGATCTCCATGCCATCGCCGACTATCTCGGGAATGACCTACAAGCTGCAGCTCTCAGTCTTTACCCCGATTTGCGGTATACGCTGCGCGCGGGGAAAGATGCGGGTGCATTGGCTGGTCTGGTCTCTGGCTCTGGCCCCACCTGCGCTTTTCTCTGCGAAGATGCCGATAGCGCGCTGGCGGTTTCCGCTGAACTCGCTGGTGCAGGGGTCTGCCGAGCTGTCCGTACTGCTTCCGGGCCTGTCCCCGGAGTTTCTCTAGAAGAACAGGCAAACTAGCGTGCCCACTGTCCCCCTCAACCTCATTAACTGTGAGGACGTGTCCCTCAGTTATGGCCTAAAACCGCTTCTTGACCACGTGTCACTAGGTATTAGCGAAACCGACCGCATCGGCATCGTCGGCCTGAATGGGGGAGGAAAAACGACGCTACTTGAAGTGCTCACTGGCCTCCAACAACCCGATAGCGGCCGGGTATCCCGACGCAGTGATCTACGCTTCGCCGTCGTCACCCAGCGCTCACCGCTGCCCCCCGGAGCGACAGTGGGGGAGTCCATCCTGTCAGGAATGGGCTTGGATTCCTACGAATGGGCCTCCGATGCGCGCATTCGCAGCACAATGGCCGGACTAGGTATCGGCAACCTCGGATTGAATACCTCGGTCGATAACCTGTCCGGCGGAGAAAAACGCCGGGTAGCTTTGGCCGCAGCCCTCGTCCAGGAACTCGATCTCATTATTCTTGATGAGCCAACCAACCACCTTGATGTAGAAGGTGTGCAATGGTTGGCCGATCATCTTCTCTCGCGTCACTGCGCAGTTGTGGTCGTCACCCACGACCGCTGGTTCTTGGACACCATCGCCACTCGTACCTGGGAAGTTCATGACGGACAGGTCGACATGTATGACGGTGGCTATAACGACTGGGTTTTCGCGCGGGCAGAACGGGCCCGCCAAGCCGCCGCCGCAGAACAGCGTCGCCAAAATCTCATGCGGAAGGAGCTGGCATGGCTGCGCCGCGGCGCCCCTGCCCGCACGTCCAAACCGCGCTACCGTATCGAAGCCGCGGAAGCACTCATCGCCGATGTTCCCGAACCTCGAAACAGCGCTGAGCTGTTGAAATTCTCCTCCAAACGCTTGGGGAAGACGGTTATCGATATCTTCGATGGTCAGCTTGTGAGCGCTGCAGGGGATGTCCTTATTGATCACCTCAACTGGATGCTGGCGCCGGGCGAACGCATTGGCCTGGTGGGAGTCAATGGTTCCGGCAAGACGACGCTACTTCGTGCGCTTGCTGGAGACTACCCTCTCGCTGGTGGAAAACGGGTGCAGGGACCTACTGTGCACATCGGGTGGCTTAAGCAGGAGCTTGACGATCTACCCACCGACCGCACTGTTCTGCAATCAGTCGAAGATGTGGCGGGGCGTGTCACCATCGGCAAAAACGAGCTCACTGCCTCTCAACTGCTCGAACGCCTGGGGTTCCGCCCTGCCCGACAACGCACTCCCGTCAAGGACCTCTCCGGTGGAGAGCGTCGCCGTCTACAGCTCACTCGCATTCTCATGGATGAGCCGAACGTTTTGCTGCTCGACGAGCCCACAAACGACCTCGATATCGATTCGCTGCAACAATTGGAAGACCTGCTCGATCAATGGGCGGGGACCCTTGTCGTCGTCTCCCACGACCGCTACCTCATTGAGCGGATCTGTGACTCCACCTGGGCGCTGTTCGGAGATGGGAAATTGACGAACCTCCCCCGCGGAATTGAACAGTATCTGGAGACGCGAGCTACCCTCGCGAAGGACGCTACCCATCAGCAGGCGGCACAACTTGGCGCGGAGGCTGCGGATGCCAGTACCTCACAGATCGCACAGCTCACTGCTGGCGGTTTGGTGCGCGGTTCAGCGGAGGAACGAGCTGTCAAAAAGGAACTCGGTCGCTTAGAGCGCACACTGCAAAAATTGCGCAATAACGAGAAGGCGTTGCACGATAAGTTGGCGGCAGCAGCAAGTGCTACGCCTGTGGATACCCAACACCTATCTGAGCTTGATCGCACCCTCAAAGCCGTTCTCGATGAGATTAGCGAAGTGGAGATGGAGTGGCTGGAGAAAGCGGAAACTCTCGAATGACAGAACCGACCAGGGCAGAAGCGACGAACTCTCATCGCACAGGTCCGGGGGAGAAGTCTGTCGGTCTGTTCACCGGACATTTCAAATGGCTCGTCCCCGGACTCGTCCTGTACATGGTGGCAGCCGGGTTTGAAGTAGTCGCTGTCGTGGTCGTGATGCCGACCGTGGCCCACGAGTTGAACGCTATGAGCTCCTACTCTTCCGCAATTGCCATTACCGTCGCCTGCTCTATTGTGGGAATTTTGCTGGCGGGACCGTGGTCAGACCAGAAAGGACCCCGCGGCCCCATCATTGTGGGAGCACTCTCCATGATGACGGGCCTCCTCACCGCAGGTTTCGCCCACACGATGGCATTGTTCCTGCTGGGACGGGCCATTCAGGGGCTCGGCGTGGGACTCGTCAATGTGAGTGCCTATGTGATTATCGGCTGGGAACTGCCCCAGCATCTCCACGCTCGTATGTTCTCCTTGAACGCGGTGGCGTGGATTCTGCCAGCCTTGTTAGGTCCGGCAGTAGCTGGTCTGCTTGTCGACTCGGTGGGTTGGCGTTGGGCGTTCTGGGGAGTCGCCCCTATTTTCCTCATCGCCACTATCATCACGCTGATCGGGATGCGTTCCCATGGGGGAGCTGCAGAGCAGAACCTCACCGCCAGCGAATGGCGAGGAAGAGCCATCCGCGCCCTCATCATCGCCGTCTGTATCGGAGCTCTACAACCGGCCGGGGAACTTGTCCAGGAGGGCAAACTGGCCCTGGTCGTCATCAGTGTCATCGCGATCATGGTGGTGCTTGTAGTGGCGGCTCGCCGACTGGTGCCACCGCACACCCTCACGCTCGGAGAAGGACTTCCCGCAGTGGTAGCCTCTCGCCTTTTCTTAGCCGGCAGTTACTTCGCGATGGAATCCTACATTCCGCTGATGGGTCAATCGTTCCGCGGGCTGAGCCCCACCCAATCTGGTCTCCTCGTTGCGTCGGGATCCGTCACCTGGGGTATTGCTTCCTTCCTGCAGGCGAGACTCCCCGACAATCTCAACCGCACCAGGGTGCTGACGTTTGGGATGGCGTGCGGCACAGTAGGTATCCTCGCCACCCTGACACTCGCCTCGGCCAGTATTCCCCTCGCCATTGCAGTTATCGGCTGGGGTATCGCAGGTTTTGGTATTGGCATTGCTTACCCGTTGGCCGGGGTGATGGTGCTGGCGCTGTCCCAACCTGGGAAGATCGGGAACAATTCGTCCTCCCTCTCTATGGCGGAACAGCTCGGCACATCCACCTCATTGGCTTTGGGAGGCGTTCTCTTCGGAGCTCTAGTGGGCGGCAGTATGCTGCATGCCATCTTGGCCTTCACAGCGGTTCCCTTTCTCTACAGTGTGTTCGGTATCGTTGCAGCAGCCCGCACAAATGTGGGTGAGTTGACCACGCCAGCATCGGAGACCAGCGCGGTTTCCAGCAACTCCACGGAGTAAACTGCTAACGAGAACTTGTGCGCCAGCTCTCGGCGCATCGATAACGGTGTAAAGGACGAGGATGACCGCAGCCCAGGAGGGACATTCCACGGAACAGTCAGTTGATCAACCTGACCCCCGGCTGATCGCCACGCTCACGGGTCGCTGCTTGCACCTTCAGCTCAACAACACCGCCACTCTCAATGCTTTTGACGAGTCTCTCTCCCGTGCCATGCGCTACCATCTGCGCCTGGCTGCCACCGATGAGACCGTCGACTATGTGCTCGTCACCTCACTGAGTGAAAAATCGTTCTGTTCCGGGGGCAATGTTCGTCAGATGGCCCAGTTTTATGCAGACGGAGAAACTGCCCGTGCAGAAGAATTCTTTGCCGTCGAATACGATCTCTGCGCGCTCATCTCCGAATTTCCCAAACCCTACATCACCTTAGTGAATGGGTACTGTATTGGGGGAGGCCTGGGTATTAGCGCCAATGGCCGCTATATGGTCGTCAGTGAAAAAGCCCTCATGTCCATGCCAGAAGCGGGCCTCGGGTTTTGCACGGATGCCGGCATGAGCTGGGTGCTTCCACATCTGTGGGGCGATGGCGGCCAAGCCGACAAAGCACTCGGGATGTACCTCGCCCTCACCGGACGCTGGCTGAGTGCCGCAGACGCACTCTGGTGTGGCCTGGCCGGCTACTACCTGCCCTCCAGCGAGTTCCCCGCTCTCGCCGAAGGACTCCTCACCCTCTCCTATGAACCCGGCTGTGCCCGCACCGCCATCACCACGTACCTCTCTGAACACACCCAACTCCCAGCTGAAGAATCCAGCCTGGCAGAGATTATTCTGCAGGTTGATGAAGTATTCTCGGCGCCCTCAGTGTCGGAGATGATGACCCGTCTGCAGCTAGGGCTGGACACTCGCCGCTACGGAATGTGGGCAAGAGAAGCTCTCTCCGCGTTGCGTGCCTGCAGCCCCACCGCTCTGCAAGGCACCTTCCTGGCCATCGAATGGGGCAACAACTGCCCTGATGTCCGCACTGCAGTTCAGCACGAACACCGTCTGGGGGCACAGTATCTGTGCCATCGTCCCGATTTTCAGAATGGTGTGCGCGCCAAGCTTATTGACAAGAAACCCTATAAAAACTGGGATCCCCCCACTTTGGACGAAGTGGACATGGGGACCCTCCGCACCCGCTAGGAGAACACAGTGACCGCCAACACCATCCGCGTCGCCATCAACGGCTACGGCAACCTCGGCCGTGGCGTGGAAAAGTCCATCCTCGCCGCCCCGGACATGGAACTCGTGGCCATCTTCACTCGTCGCGATCCCGCCAGCCTAGACACTCTCTCCGGGAAAGCTGTCTCGATCGACGATATGGCAGACTATCAGGGCAAAGTTGATGTCTGCGTGAACTGTGGCGGTTCCGCCACTGACCTCATCGACCAGGGCCCGGCCGTTACTCAATACTTCAACACTGTGGACTCCTTTGACACCCACGCCAGGATCCCCGAGCACTACGCAACTATGGATAGCGTCGCTAAGGACAACGACCATATTGCCGTCATCTCCTCCGGCTGGGATCCAGGTCTCTTCTCTATCAACCGCGTTATCGCCGAAGCTGTTCTTCCCGAAGGCAGTACCTACACCTTCTGGGGCCGCGGGGTTTCTCAGGGACACTCCGACGCCATCCGGCGCATTCCCGGAGTGAAAGACGCGAAGCAGTACACTGTGCCGGTCCAGGACGTAGTGGACCGCATCCAGGCTGGTGAACGCCCCGAACTCACCACCCGCGACAAGCATCTCCGCGAATGCTACGTCGTAGCAGAAGAAGGAGCCGACAAGGCGGCGATTGAAGAAGCCATCGTCACCATGGAAAACTACTTCGCCGACTACGACACCACCGTCACCTTTATTAGCGAAGAAGAACTCCTCCGTGACCACTCCGCTATGCCACATGGTGGTCAGGTGATTCGCGCCGGCGAAACCAGCCCCAACACCACTCAGGTGTACGGATTCACGCTGACGCTCGACTCTAACCCCGAGTTCACCGGATCCATGCTGGTCGCCACCGCCCGTGCTGCAGCCCGTTTGGCTGCCGCCGGTGAACGTGGCTGCCGCACCGTTCTCGATATCGCCCCGGCACTTTACGTGCCGATTGACGCTGACGAACTGCGTGCCCACTTCCTCTAAACCAACCCCTAAGTTTTTCTATGTCCGCTGATTCCCCCTCCCACACATCGCCGTCTGCACATCACTCCGCTCCCACACCGGTGACGGCAGCAGGCTCCCTTGCCACAACCGGCGTCGATCCTAACAATGTGGCTGTGTCCCGTACAGCCGGTCGGTGGCGTCCCCGCACCTTCTTTGGCCACCCACTAGGTTTGGCCAATCTCTTCGGGGTGGAGATGTGGGAGCGGTTCAGCTTCTACGGCATGCAGGCGGTCCTCACCTTCTATATCTACTATTCGGTGACTGCCGGCGGCCTGGGTTACTCCAAGGAGATCGCCTACTCCATTGTGGGTGCCTATGGTGGCATGGTGTACCTGGCGTCCATCATCGGCTCGTGGATTTCGGACCGGTGGTTCGGGCCCGCACGTAGCTTGATTGGCGCTGGGTTCATCATCATGCTGGGGCACCTCGCCCTGGCGGTCCTCCCTGGTCTGGCGGGTCTCGTCGTCGGACTAGTGTTTATTGCCTTCGGCGCGGGAACCTTGAAGGCATCCTCGTTGACGGTGCTGGGTGATCTCTACGACGAGAATGATGTTCGGCAAGATGCCGGTTTCTCCGTCTACTACATGGGTATTAACATCGGCGCCTTCATTGGCCCCATTTTGACGGGCATCGTACAGCGCGCGGGTGGCTTCCACTGGGCGTTCGCGCTGGCTGCCATCGGCATGTTTATTGGTCTCATGCAGTATCTCATTCTCGCCAAAAGCACTATTGGCACAGCCGGGCGTGTGGTTCCCAACCCCCTGCCTCGTCAGCGGAAGTGGATGTCTCTCGGCGGTGCGGCTGCAATTGTCCTGGTGGTGTGGGGAGTTTTCGCGATTGGTTGGGTGAACCTGGATAACCTTTCCACCGTGGTGGTAATCCTCACCGCCATCTGTGCAGTGGGGCTCTTCGCCGTCATGCTGACCAGTAAAAAGGTCACCCCGGTGGAGCGTTCCCGAGTGATCGCCTTCATTCCTCTGTTTTTGGCGTCTGCTCTCTTTTGGTCCCTCTACCAACAGCAGTTCACCATTCTGCCGGCCTTCGCAGATCGGCGGCTGGATCTCACTGTAATGGGCCACGAAATGCCGCCGAGTGTGGTGCAGTCCATCAACCCCATTTTCATCATTGTGCTTGCGCCAGTGTTTGCTGCCCTGTGGCAGCACATGGGGGAGCGGCAGCCGCATAGTTCCACCAAGTTCGCACTAGGTGTGTTTTTCTGCGGTCTTTCCTTCCTCGTGTTCGTCCCCTTCGCCCGTATGGAGGAAGCACCCCTCGTTTCTGTGGTGGTCTTGCTGCTGGTGGCGACGGTAGGCGAACTTTTCCTCTCACCTATCGGTAACTCCTTGGCGACACGCCTAGCTCCACAAGCTTTCCACACCCAGATGGTGGCACTCTTCCTACTGTCAGTCGCTATTGGCTCGGCAGCGGCCGGCTCGTTGGCGCAGCTGGCGGATGTGGATGATCCGGGCTCTACCGGCCCTTACTTCCTCATCCTGGGAATCGTCACCATACTCTTGAGCGTGGTGTTTTTCCTGTTGCGTCGGTGGATCGACAAGAAGATGGTGGGAATACACTAACTCTGTGTGAATGACGCTTCTACGCCAACCGCCGCTTCCCTCAGTGGGATGCGGCGGTTTGTGTTGGGTAGGGATTAGTCGGCGATGAGGGTATCCAATGTCAGGTCAGGTAGTTCCTTCTGCAGATAGTTGAGACGCCACTTGTCGCTAATGAGGGCAATGAGTTCGCCATCCTGGCGGGTAAAGATCTCCACTCCTCGCTGGCGGCCTAGTTCTGGGGCGGAAGCGGCATCAGTGCGCCGGGCCACCGTGTAGGGGATGTTCTCTACCACGGTCTCCACGTTATATTCGGCACGCATCCGGGCCTGTACGACCTCAAACTGCAGTACACCGACGGCTGCCATGACTGGGTTGGATTCGCCGCGGAGATCATTGGTGAGGATCTGGACGACGCCCTCTGCACCCAGCTCGTCAACCGCTTTGCGGAACTGTTTGTATTTTGAAAGGGATGCGGCCCGCAAGGTGGCGAAGTGTTCTGGGGAGAAGGCGGGGATAGGCGGGTACTGTGCTTTCTTTCCCTTGTAGAGAGTGTCACCGGGCGCCAACCCGAGGGCATTGACGAGACCCACCACATCACCTGGGTAGGCGGTTTCTACCGTTTCACGATCACGACCAAAGACGGTGAGCGCGTATTTCGTGGCGAAAGGTTTGTTGGTTTGTGCGTGGGTGACCACCATGCCGCGCTCGAATTCTCCACTGACGACACGCATGAAGGCGAGCCGGTCACGATGCGCCGAGTCCATGCCCGCCTGGACTTTAAAGATGACGGCAGAGAAGTCGTCCTCAAGGTCGTGGTAGGTGCCGGAAATATCGTCTCGGCCGGCCGGATGTGGGGCAAGGCCGACAATGCTGTCGAGGATCTGATGTACACCAAAATTGAGTTTTGCAGACGCGAAGATGACGGGGGAGGTTTCTCCAGCTAAAAACAGTTCTTCGTCATGGACTTGTCCCATTTCGGCCAGCAAGGTGGATTCTTCCACGGCGGTAGCCCAGTCGTCCCCCCGGTGAGCTTCCGCGTCAGTCGGGCTGAAGTACTCTTCCGGGGCAATGGTGGAGCCGCCGGCGGTACGCGTGAACTCGATGTATTCATTGGGGTAACCGGCAGCATCGAGGCGGGCGAGACCGTGGAAATCGCCGGCGATACCGACTGGCCAGAAGATAGGGGTGGGGGTGAGGTCGATTTCCGCAGCGATTTCATCCAGCAGCTCGAGTGGGCTTTTCCCGGGGCGGTCCCACTTATTGACGACGGTGATGATGGGAATGTTGCGCGATTTGCATACTCGGAAGAGTTTGAGAGTCTGCGGCTCCAAGCCTTTTGCAGCGTCGATGAGCATGAGGGCTCCGTCGACGGCGGTGAGGACGCGGTAGGTGTCTTCCGAGAAGTCGGAGTGGCCGGGGGTGTCAACGAGGTTGATGACGTAGGGTTCACCATCGCCGGTAGCTCCCTGCGACCCTGCGGGGAGATATTCGAATTGGAGAGCGGTGGAGGAGACCGAGATTCCACGAGCCTGTTCCATCTCCATCCAGTCTGACACTGTCGCTTTGCGGCCGGCTTTACCGTGAACAGCGCCGGCCTCATTGATGACGTGTGCGTGCAGGGCGAGTGCTTCCGTGAGCGTCGATTTACCAGCGTCTGGGTGAGAGATGATGGCGAAGGTACGGCGACGGCGCGCTTCGACGGTAGGGGAAAGAGCATTCACGAGGAGGTCCTTGAGATGTGGTGTCAGAGTGGCGGTGTCAGAGTAGCAGTGACAGCTGAGGATGGTGCCGAAGGCGGGTTAGCGACGGGCGTGTACTCGGTTTTGGGTAGCGGCAATGCCATCTCGGAGGAGGAGCTCAACGACGTCGGCAGCTTCTTGAATGGTCACTCCCACTTCTTCGCAGTCGCGAGCGGAAAGCTGCTTGAGAACGTAAGCAGCCGGGTCCATGCGTCCGGGGGGACGTCCGATGCCAATTCGGACACGCACATAGTCTTTTGTGCCCAGATGTTGGGTCATGGATTTGAGTCCGTTGTGTCCGCCTTCGCCACCTCCACGCTTGACGCGCAGAGTGTTGTCGGTGAGGTCTAGATCATCGTGGAGGACGATGATGTTGGTGGCGGGGATGCTGTAGAACTTTGCGGTTGCTGCCACGGCTCGTCCGGAATCATTCATGAAGGTCCCAGATTTCATGAGGATGACGGGTGTGCCATTGAGCGTGCCACGCCCCACCAGGGCGTTGGTGCGCTTATTGGGGGAGAGGGACACTGAGGGACTAGTGCGTGTGCATAGCTCATCAAGCACCATATAGCCCACGTTGTGACGGGTGAGCTCATACTGTGGACCGGGGTTCCCGAGGCCTACCAGCAGGATAGGGCCAGGGACGGTGTTGATGTCGGGAATCTGAGGACTGGGACTCATAATGCCTCTATTCTCTCACGTTTCCGGCAGGTAGGGCTATTTGTGATGAGACTGTGGGGGAGGACAGAACGGAAGCCCCAGCTGGCGTGAACCAGTGGGGCTTCCGGAGAGGTAAAGGGAAAGAGTTGTTTACTCTTCTGCGGCGGCCTCGTCGTCAGCTGTCTCAGCAGACTCAGTGCTGGCCTCTTCGTCAGTGGCGGACTCGGTGTCAGCTTCTTCTTCGAAGGTGACGTTGACGAGGAGCAGTTCGGGATCGTCGACGAGTTCGACGTTTTCGGGCAGCTTCACGTCGGCAGCGGTGATGGCGCTACCGGCTTCCAGGCCCTCCACGGAGATGACGAGATCTTCCGGAATGTTGAGGGCGTCAGCGTTGACTTTGAGGACGTCAAGTTCCACCAGGAGGGTGGCACCGGGGGCAACTTCGCCTTCCACGAGCAGCGGAACCTCGACCTCAACCTTTTCGCCCTTCTTGACGGTGAGGAAGTCGACGTGTTCGATTTCGCGGGTGAGGGGGTTTTGGGCGATGGACTTTACCAGCGCAGTGGTCTCCTTGCCATCGATGTCGAGAGCGATAACAGCGTTGACGCCCTCTTCACGCACGATGGCGAGGAAGCCCAGGTTGTCGATGGCTACGTGGATAGGGTCAGCACCGTGGCCGTACACAACGGCGGGAATGTTGCCGGCGCGGCGGGTACGACGAGCGGCGCCCTTGCCGAACTCGGTACGGGTGGGGGCGGCGAGAGTCTTCTGTGCCATAGTAATGTTCTCCTCTAGCTGTGATGTCACAGGTGTGAGCGGAAAGTGCTACACAAAGATTTTCATCGCGGCGAGGCACCCAACACGGCCGCGGGATCGGAGAACCCGAGACAATCGCGTCGATAACGGCTGTTTTCAGCCCTCGCCGAGATAACGAGATAAGTGTACAGGACAAGCGTAGCTGCTCCCAACTCGCAAGGATGAACGTCCGCTGCCGCGATGAAGAGGAACCGGGTAGGATTTTGGCAACGTCTGTGAAGAGAAAGCGGAAAAGAACATGACGATGGGTTGGATGATTACCCTTCTGGTGGTCTTTGCCATCGTGGGCATCGCGATGGGGACGGTGTGGGTGTGGACTGGTCATCGGAAGCCCGGTGATATTGCTATCGCCTGCATTCTTGCCTTAGCAGCATGGTTATTGCTCACCACGATTCTGCTGTTTGCCACGGGGGATATTAAGGGAGGTTTGTGATGGCCGTCGGTCCGGGAATCGTTATCCCGCTCATCGCCATTGTGCTGGGCATCATTGCAGGTGTGCTTATCATGCGTGAGTATCCGTTGAACCAAGGCCGTTTCGCGGATGTCGCAGCAGGCGCGTTTATCGCTGTCGTGGTGTTCGGCATGGTATTGCTCACCAGCGCCTACATCGCTCTACTAGTAGCGAAATAGACTTCGCCGCCTAGACACCACTGCGGGCGTAGTGGGCTCCATACCCGCCATGAGTAGAACAAGAAGCGGCTACCGAGAGGGTCGATAGCCGCTTCTGTGGGATAGTCCGGGAAAAAGTCTTAGGCGCCTTCAAAAAGAGCAGTCACTGAACCATTGTTGAAAATCTCACTGATGGTCGCTGCTAGTAGCGGCGCCATCGACAGAACTGTGAGGTTATCGAACTGGTGCTCCTCCGGGATGGGCAGCGTATTCGTAGTGATGACTTCCTTGGCGCCGCAGTTGGCGAGGCGCCCTGCTGCCGGGTCGGAGAAAACGCCGTGCGTGCAGGCGATAACAACGTCGCCTGCACCCGCTTCCTTGAGGACCTTGACGGCACCAGCAATGGTGCCACCGGTGTCGATCATATCGTCAATGAGGACGCAGGTGCGGCCTTTCACGTCACCGATGACGCGGTGGGCAACGACCTGGTTGGCGACGCGTGGATCGCGCGTCTTGTGGACGAAGGCTAGCGGTGCGCCATCAAGAATATTGGCCCACTTTTCGGCGACCTTCACACGGCCAGCGTCGGGGGATACAACCACCATATTCTTGGTACCGTAGTTGTCCTTCACATACTGGGCGAGTTGCCCCATGGCGTGCATGTGGTCGACCGGGCCGTCGAAGAAGCCTTGGATCTGATCGGTATGCAGGTCGACTGCTACGATGCGGTCGGCGCCAGCGGTCTTCAGCAGGTCTGCAATCAGGCGGGCAGACACGGGTTCACGGCCCATGTGCTTTTTATCCTGACGAGCGTAGGGATAGAAGGGCAGAATCGCGGTGATGTGGTTAGCAGAACCGCGCTTTAAAGCATCAATCATGATGAGCAGTTCCACCAGCCACTCGTTGAGCGGAGCCGGGAAGCTCTGGATGACGAACGCATCCGTACCACGTACGGACTCCTCGTAGCGGACGAAGATTTCCCCATTGGCAAAGTTGCGCATGGTGGTCTTCGTGAGGGTGACACCAAGCTCTTGTGCTACTTCCTCGGCGAGCTCCGGGTGTGCACGCCCGGAGATGAGAATGAGGTTCTTTTCCTGAGGGCTGCATTTACTGGACAAAGGGAATCGTTATCCTCAATTGCGGTATCGGTAGGTAGTTTCAACGTTAGTGGATGGAGGGCCTTCTCGATAAATTTTCACTACCGGGAGCCTCTCCCCGGAAGCTACTCTGCAGAGTTCTCGGCAGAGTCGTTGTCGGGCTCTGTAGCTGCGGTTTCTGCCTGAGCTTGGGTGGCAGCAGTTGCCGCCGCGGTACCAGCACGGTGGTCGAGCACCCAGTCCTTGACGATACGTTGAGGGGCATCGCTGTAGGTGAGAGCTCCGGGTGGTACATCGCGGCGAATAACCGTGCCGGCTCCGGAGTAGACGCCGTCACCCACTGTCACGGGGGCAACGTACATAGTGTCGGACCCCATCCTTACATGGGAACCGATAGTGGTGTGGTGTTTGTGCACGCCGTCGTAGTTCACAAAGACGCTAGCTGCCCCAATATTGGAGTACTCACCCACAGTCGCATCGCCCACATAGCTGAGGTGCGGGACTTTCGTGCCGCGACCAATGGTGGCGTTTTTCATTTCCGTGAAAGTACCCATCTTCGATTCAGGTCCCAGATTGGTGCCAGGACGCAGGTACGCCCAGGGTCCCACCGTGGCGCCGTCACCGATCACTGCGTCGGATCCATGGGCGCGAACCACCTCAGCGTCACGCCCCACCGTGATATTGGTGAGAGAGCAGTCAGGGCCAATGGTGGCGCCTTCAGCTACTGTCGTGGTGCCATGGAGCTGGCAGCCCGGCAAAATAGTGACATCCCGGGAAAGTTCCACATCGACGTCAATCCACGTGTTGAGAGGATCGACAATGGTGACGCCCTCCGTCATCCAGTGGGTGAGAATGCGGCGGTTCATCTCCGCAGCGACTTCGGCCATCTGCACACGATTATTGACGCCGGCGACAACGAAGGCGTCATCAAGGCGGTGTGCACGTACCGGACGGTCTGCTTGGCGGGCGATAGAAATAACATCGGTGAGATAGAGTTCGCCCTGCTCATTATTGGTATCGAGGAGTTCTAGGGAACGCCGCAGTTGGGTTGCATCAAATGCGTACACGCCCGAGTTCACCTCGTTGATGACCTTCTCGTCCTCGCTGGCGTCCGCCTGCTCGACGATAGACAGGACTTCACCGTTAGAGTTGCGGACGATGCGACCATAGCCCGTAGGGTCGGGAACGGTGGCTGTCAAGACCGTGACAGCCGGGCGCGGGTGCTGGTCATGGACATCTAAGAGGTCATGCAAGGTGGCGGAGTCCAACATTGGCACATCGGACGTTGTCACCAGGATGGTGCCGGTGAAATCCTCCGGCAAGGCGGACAAACCGCACATCACAGCATGGCCGGTGCCGTTCTGTTCTTCCTGCACGGCAGTGAGGACGGGGCGGTTGAGTTCTTCGGCAATATCCGCCACCGCCTGCTGCACACGTTCCCGCTGGTGACCCGTCACCACCACAATATGGTGTGGAGAGACGCCAGCGGCCGCGTGGACCGCATGCGACAGCATGGAGCGGCCACATAATTCATGGAGCATCTTGGGGGTGGAGGACTTCATTCGCGTGCCCAGACCGGCCGCCAGAATAATAAAGGCGATGGGCGATGCAGCAGTTTTAGACATAAATCCCTCTGCGCTCGGAAAGATGATCTCTTCCATCTTACGTTTTTTCATCATGGTGAACGAAACTCGTCACGCTCGCATTCAACCGGGCAGTATGGAAACATCAGAACCAACGGTTTGCCCGTTGGAGCGTTAACTAGCACTACGAAAGAGGAGCCCCTCATGGCTATTTACAACGACGTCACCGAAACCATCGGCAATACTCCGCTCGTGCGGCTCAACCGGCTGACCGCCAATGCTGGCGCCACCGTGCTCGCCAAGCTCGAGTACTTTAACCCCGCCAACTCTGTGAAAGACCGGATTGGACGCGCCATTATTGACGCTGCAGAGAAGTCGGGCGAGCTGAAGGCTGGCGGCACCATTGTGGAAGGCACTTCCGGAAACACCGGCATCGCGCTCGCGATGGTCGGCGCGGCTCGCGGCTACAAGGTTATTCTCACCATGCCGGAGACCATGTCGAAGGAGCGACAGGTGATGCTCAAGGCTTTCGGTGCTGAGATTGAACTCACACCGGGAGCCGACGGTATGCAAGGCGCGGTTGATCGCGCTAAGGAGATTGTGTCCTCCACCCCCAACTCCATCCTGGCCAGCCAGTTTGCCAACCCTGCCAACCCCGAGATCCACCGCCAGACCACCGCGCAGGAAATCCTCCGCGACACCGACGGCAAGGTGGATATTTTTGTGGCCGGGGTTGGTACCGGCGGTACCCTCACCGGTGTCGGTCAGGAACTCAAGAAGGCCAATCCGGATGTGCAGATTGTGCTGGTTGAGCCGGCCGGCTCCCCGCTTCTCTCGGAAGGCCACGCCGGCCCCCACAAGATCCAGGGTTTGGGCGCTAACTTCGTCCCCGACGTGTTGGACCGTGAGGTCTACAGTGAAGTGATTGACGTTACAGACGAGGACGCGGTGGCGGCAGCCCGCAAGGCGGGGCGAGAGGAAGGCATCCTGGGTGGTATCTCGGCAGGTGCCGCTCTCTACGCTGCCCTGCAGGTAGCAGAACGGCCGGAGAATGAGGGCAAGAACATCGTCGTCATCATTCCGGACTTTGGCGAGCGCTACGTTTCTACCATCCTCTTCGACGATATTCGCGACTAGTCGTTTCCTTTCTTTCCACTCGCTGAAAACGATAGGATCAGAGAAGTTCCGCGCATTCTTGCGGAACTTCTCTGATGTTTATAAGGGGAGCTTCACGTGAATATTCTCGCGCTCATCCGCGAAGATCTGCAGAATGCGCGTGCGCATGACCCCGCCTCCCGCGGGGATCTTGAAAACGCCCTGGTGTATTCCGGCCTTCATGCTATCTGGGCGTACCGTGTGTTTCACGCCATGTGGCAGATTCAACCTCTCCGGCCTTTTGCCCGGCTGGGCTCCCAGATCGTCCGTTCCCTCACCGGTATCGAGATTCATCCCGGCGCTACTATTGGACGTCGTTTCTTCATTGACCATGGCATGGGCGTTGTCATTGGTGAGACAGCTGAGGTAGGAGACGATGTCATGCTCTACCACGGTGTTACTCTCGGCGGGCGTTCCCTCGTTACCGGCAAGCGCCACCCCACTGTGGGGAATCGTGTCCAGGTGGGCTGTGGCGCCAAAGTACTTGGTCCGGTCGTTATCGGAGATGACTGTGCTATCGGTGCTAATGCAGTAGTCGTCCATGATGCTCCGCCAAATTCGATCCTGATTGGCATCCCCGCAGAGGTGCGCCAGCGTGGTGCCGACCAGACGGAGCTCTTGGTGGATCCCGCTGAATACATTGATCCGGCGATCTACATTTAACGCCCGCGTGGGTTAAGGGTCAAAAAGTGTGTCCGGAATCGCGGATTTTCACGGATTGACCT